>VFZO01000005.1 GCA_016871155.1 Acidobacteriota bacterium
TTGGCGGCTCACGTTTGGAGTTTCTCTGATGGACTCCCGGAAATGTCAAACTGCTACTGCCACCCCGGCACAGCCGGGGGGCCTCTTACGTTAGGCTAGGATTTGTCTGTAATCCTTCACACCTGTGCAGTGGTATGATGGCCGCCCGTGCTCCGAAATCTGCGTGGCGTTGCGATCTTAGTTCTGATCTACCTGACGATCGTCTACGTTTTCCCGAAACCGCCCTCGATTAAGCCGGAGGCCTGGCGGCTATTCGGCGTCTTCGCGGCCACGGTGGCCGGCCTGATCCTGCAGCCGATTCCGGGCGGCGCCATTGTCTTAATCGGGGTCACTCTGACCTCCGTCGTCGGTGGTCTGACGATTCAATCGGCGTTGGGCGGGTATGCCGACCCCACGGTGTGGATGGTGCTGGCGGCCTTTTTCATTTCCCGGGCGTTGCTGAATACAGGCCTGGCGCGGCGCATCGCCCTGGTGTTTATCCGTTACTTCGGCACCACTACGCTGGGCGTGACCTACGCCCTTGCGGCCAGCGATATGACCTTGGCCGCTATTATTCCGTCCAACGGCGCGCGGTCTGGGGGCGTTACCCTGCCCTTGGCGCGGTCGATCGCCGAACTCTATGAGTCCCGGCCGGGACCCTCCGCCAAAAGGCTGGGGGCGTATCTGATGGTGGCCGTATACCAGTGCATCTGCGTAACGGCGGCAATGTTCTTTACCGGTCAGGCGTCCAATCCGCTTGTCGCCCAGATGGCCGCGCAACAGGGCTATTCGATCACCTGGACCAGTTGGCTCCTCGCGGGCCTGGCGCCGGGCCTGGCTTCGTTGGCTTTAGTTCCGGTGATTGTGATGAAGTTGTTTCCGCCCGAGGTCCGGCGCACGCCGGAGGCCGCCCAATTCGCGGCCGGCGAACTCGAAAGGCTAGGCGCCATGTCGCGGGACGAGAAGGTATTGGCGTTGGTTTTTGCCGCAGTTTGTTTGACCTGGGCCTCCAGTGGCGTTCACGGCTTCGACATCGCGACGACAGCACTCTTGGGAGGTTCCGCACTTTTGGTCACGGGAGTGCTGCAGTGGGAGGATGTAAAACGGGAGTATGGCGCCTGGGACCTTTTCATCTGGTATGGCGGCCTGGTACGGATGGGGAAGGCGCTTGCCGACAGCGGGGTGACGGGGGTGTTCGCGGAAACGGTCGGCGTGTGGTTTGGAGACTTTACGTGGCCGGTGCTTTTCGTCTGCGCCCTGCTGATCTACGCCTACGCCCACTACGCGTTTGCCAGCATCACGGCCCACTTGCTCTCCATGTACCCTCCGTTTCTGGCCGTGCTGACCCTGAAGGGCGCGCCCATCGGGCTTGTCGCTTATTCGTTCGCCTGCTTCGCCAACCTGGCGGCCGGGTTGACCCACTACGGCACCACCCCGTCCCCGATGTATTTCGCACAGGACTACGTGACCTTTCGCGACTGGTGGCGGCTAGGCGCCATCGTAGTCAGCGTCAACTTCCTGATTTGGGGGACGGTGGGTTTCGCGTGGTGGAAGCTGCTGGGCTATTACTAACCCGGCCTCACAGCGGAGATCTGCGGGGCCTTGGCGGCGCCCCACGCTGCGCACCCCACCTGTTTGGGAGCTGATCCGTTCACTGTGCTACACTGCCCGCCATGCCGAGAAGACGGCACTTTCTCCATGTCGCTGCCACACAGGTGGGAGGGGCACTGGTATATACGTTGAGCGGCGAGGCCTTTAGGGCCGTGGCGCAGGACCCCAAGGCAAGTCTCCGCATCCGTCTCCGCTTTTTCAGCGAACAGCAGGCGCTCATCATCGCCGCCGCCGCGCGTATCTTTCCCACCGACGCCGCCGGACCCGGCGCCCGCGAGGCCAACGTAATCGTCTACATTGACCGCCAATTCGCTGGAGCCTACGGCCGCGACCGCTTTCGCTACACGCGGCCGCCCTTCGTTGCAGGTAAGCCCGAGCAAGGCTACCAGGGCAAGGAGACTCCTCGCGAGATCTATCTCGACGGCCTCCAAAAGCTCGGCCCGGATTTTGGCGCACTGTCCCCAGAGGCACAAGACAGGAAGCTGGAGGCGATCGAACGGACGCGCTTCTTTCAGATGTTGCGGCGCCACGTGATCGAAGGGATGTTCTGCGATCCGATGCATGGCGGTAATGCCGATTTGATCGGCTGGCAACTCGTCGGCTTTCCGGGACCGTACATGAGCTGGGCCAGCGAGTTTGACCAACACGACGGAGTTGCTTTCCATCCGAAGCCGAAGAGTCTGGCGCAAATCATCGGCCATCCGGTGAAACCGTGGGACGGCGAATCATGAAGACTCTCCGCCATCAGGACGTCGTGATTGCCGGCGGAGGATGGACCGGGTTGATGATGGCCAAGGAATTGGGCGCTCGCACCGGCTTGAAGATCCTCGTGCTGGAGCGCGGCAAGAAGCGCAAGACCGCCGGCTACCATGCCGCCATGGACGAAATCGACTACACCGTCAGCCTGCGCATGATGCAGGACGTGGCCAAGGACACATTCACCTTCCGCCACGCGAGCGGCGAGCGCGCGCTCCCGATGCGCCAGCATGGCTCCGTTCTCCCGGGCAGCGGCACCGGCGGAGCCGGAGAACACTGGGGCGGCTCCGCACGCCGGTTCCGTCCCGAGGCGTTCCAGCTTCGCACGCATTTCGTGAATCGCTACGGCGCGGCCAAATTGCCCGCAGGCAGCTTGATCCAGGATTGGGGATTGACGTACGAGGAGATCGAGCCTTGGTACCAGCGGGCGGAGGAATTGATGGGAGTCTCGGGCGAGACCGGCACGAACCCGTTCGATCCTCCGCGCTCTGGCTCCTACCCGCTTCCGCCATTGAAGGCCGGCGCCTTCCCCGCGCTTTTCGCCGCGACGGCACGGGCGCAAGGTTACCATCCCTACGCCGCCCCCGCCGCGATTCTCAGCCAGCCTTACACCAACCCCGATCGCGTCGCCCGGGCCGCGTGCGAGTATTGCGGCTACTGCGACAAATTCGGTTGCATGGTGGGGGCGAAGGCTCAGCCGACTACTATCGCAATGCCGGTGATCGCCCGCCACGCCAACGTGAGCATCACTCATAGCGCGGCGGTCCGCCGCGTGCTTCACAGGGATGGGCGCGCCACCGGCGTCACCTGGGTGAATGAGCGCGGCCAAGAGTTCTTTCAGCCTGCCGACCTCGTGATTCTGGCGTCCTGGACGTTGAGCAATGTACGCCTGCTTCTGCTCTCGAAGATCGGTGAACCCTACGACCCGGCCACGCGGCGCGGTTTGGTGGGCCGCAGTCTCACGCATCAGGCGGCGGGCGGAGTCCTGGTGTTTCTGGACAAGCCCCTGAACGGCTTCATGGGAGCCGCCTCGGCCGGCATCTGCATTTCGGATCTCGAATGCGACAACTTCGATCACGGGCCGCTGGATTTTCTCGGTGGCGCGTTCGCCAAGGCGTCCACGCCCGGGCTCGGGCCCATCGGGTCCTTCGGCGTGCTCCCGCCGGGCGCCGGGGCGACCTGGGGAGCGGAGTGGAAGCGCGCGTCGCTCGAGTGGTATGACCGCGTTTCGCGCATCATTTTGATGGCCGACCACTTCTCCTACGAGACCAACTATCTCAGTCTCGACCCCGAGTATCGCGATGCCTACGGCGACCCGTTGATTCGCATGACGATGGACTGGACGGACAACGAGAGGAAACTGCGAACCTACGCCGTTGCCAAGGTCGTAGCCTTGGCGCGGCAGATTCCGGGCGTGCAGCACGTGCGGGCCCCGGCGCCGTACGGGCACTATGACGCCACCACGTATTTGGGAACCCATCTCCAAGGCGGCGCCATACAGGGCAGCGAACCGGAGACTTCCCTGTTGAATCCTTGGATGCAATCGTGGAGCATGCCGAACCTGTTCGTGACAGGCGGTTCGGCGATGCCGCAAAACGTGTTCGCGAACCCGACGCTGACGTCCGTCGCGCAAACACTGCGCACGGCGGATGCGCTCGTGCGGCGCTACTTTCCAAAGCCGGGCTCGCTGGCTTGAACCTGGAGAAACACACGCTCACTCGACGGAGTTGCCTGCAACATTTATCGCTGTGGACCGGCGCCTCGCCGCTGCTCAGTCAAGCCGCCCCCGAACCGGCCCTTCGAGAAATGATCAATGTCTTTGATTTCGGCATGGTCTTCCAACGGAAAGCCACCCAAGCGGTCTACGACTATGTGGAAGGCGGCGCCTGGGATGAGTGGACCATCAAGCGCAATCGCGAGGCGTTCGGCCGGGTCACGTTTCGCCCGCGGGTGTTGGCGGGAGTCGACCAGATTGACACGTCCACCGAACTGTTCGGCGTCACTTTGGCCTCGCCCATCATGATTGCGCCCACCGGAGCCCATCGGCGTCTGCATGATGAGGCCGAAGCGGCGACTCGGCGCGGCGCGGCGGCGGCGGGAACTCTGATGGCCGTCTCCACGGGATCCTCGTTGCCTGTCAATCAGATCGCCGCTGCATCGCCGGCGCCGTGGATCTTCCAGTTGTACCCGCTGCCCGACCGGCCGGGCGCGTTGCGCCGCGCCGAGATGGCGGCCGGCCTCGGGGCCAAGGCTTTGCTATTCACGGTTGACACTCCTTATCTCGGATCGATGGAACGGATGCAGCGCGCAAATCTCGCCACCGTGCCGCCCGGCTCAACGGGGCTCAACAAGCAATTCCTTGCGAAGCTCGATTGGTCCTTCCTGCCGGAACTGATCAAGACCGCAAAGGTACCTGTCTACGTGAAGGGGATCCTCACCAGCGCGGATGCCCTGCGGGCGGTGGAGCAGGGCGCATCCGGGATCGTCGTCTCCAACCATGGCGGGCGCGTGCTGGATGGAACTCCGTCCACTATCGAGATGCTGCCCGAAATCGTCGACTCGGCCGGAAAGCGGACCGTCGTTCTCATCGACGGGGGATTTCGCCGGGGCTCAGACGTTCTGAAGGCTCTCGCTCTTGGCGCCAAGGGTGTGTTCGTCGGACGTCCGCCGCTCTACGGCCTGGGCACTTTCGGGGAGGACGGGGTGCGACGCGTGATGGAGCTCCTCAACCGGGAGTTGACCCTGGCGATGGGCCTAGCGGGTTGCCCGAGCCTCGGTTCGATCAAGCGGGAGTTGGTTCATGTGGATCGCGCCTAGATCCGCCTAGCACTGATTGCCACCGGCGTGCCCAGCTTTGGGCCCGAGCCCAGGGGCGCCTGAATCTCAATGGGACCGGGTTCGTCACCGGCGGATAGCGGCACGGGTACAGGTCTAGCCGATTACCAGCGTGGAGTGCTCCGCCGTAGGCGCTTTCCCGGGGTAGTCGCTGCGATAGTGCCCGCCCCGGCTCTCTTTTCGCTCCAGCGCGGCCATGGCGATCAGCAGGGCCACGCGGCGCATGCTGCGCAGCTCATAGTCGCGGCGGGAGGGTTTTTCGAGCCGTTCCAAGGGCACCGAGCGCAGCACGTCCGCCGCCTTACCGAGGCCGGCGCCGTCCCGCGTGATGCCGCAGTGGTCCCAGGTGATCGAGCGCAGATGGCTCTCCGTCATCGCCGGAAACACCTCGTCGCGCGGCGGCGAGCCGGACGCGGCCGTCTCGGTCAACTCCAACATGGCGCGGGCCGCGCGCGCGCCGAAGACCACGCCTTCCAATAACGAGTTGGACGCCAGACGATTTGCACCGTGGACTCCGGTGCAGGCCACCTCGCCCGCGGCGAACAGGCGCGGAACGGTGGTGAGTCCATTCAAATCCGTGTGCACGCCACCCATCGCGTAATGCGCCGCCGGATGTACGGGCGCGGGAGACTTCGTCAGATCCAGGCCGAAACGCAGGCAGGTCTGGTGGATGCGGGGAAAGTGATGCTCCATCACGCCGGGACCGAAGTGGGTCATATCCAGAAACATGTGGGGAGAGCCGGTACGGCCGATCTCGGAGACGATCGCCCGGCTCACCACGTCGCGCGACGCCAGTTCGTCGGTGAAGCGTTCGCCGGCGGCGTTTCTAAGGTAGGCGCCTTCGCCGCGCAGCGCCTCCGACAGGAGAAAGCGCGGCGCGTTCTCCAGGTGCAGCGCCGTGGGATGGAACTGCACGAACTCGATATCTCGAATGACGGCGCCGGCCCGGAAAGACATGGACACGCCGTCGCCTGTGGCGACGTTCGGATTCGTGGTTTCCTTGTAGACACGGCCGAGCCCGCCTGTGGCCAGCAACACAGCCTTGGCGTAGATCGGATGGCGTTCGCGGTAGCGCTCGTCGAAGGCTACTGCGCCGCGCACCTCGCCATCCTCCACCAGCAGGTCCGTCACGGCGGCGAAGGAGAGAAACCGGACGTTGGCCAGGGAAGCCGCTTTTCGATAGAGCGTGCGGGAGATCTCGCGGCCGGTGGAGTCGCCGTGGGCATGGAGAATTCGATTTCGCGAATGCGCGCCTTCGCGGCCGAAGACTAGCTCCCCGCCCTCGCGATCGAACGCGGCGCCCCAAACCAGCAACTCTTCGATCACGCGCGGCCCTTCGGCCACAAGGGTCTTTACGGCCTCCAAGTCGCACAGGCCGTCGCCGGCGGCGAGCGTATCCTGCTCATGCAAGGACACTTCGTCGTCGTCGGAGAGCGCCGCCGCAATCCCGCCCTGCGCGTATTCCGAGGCCGATTCATGCAGAGTGTCCTTGGCTAACACGAGCACTTTGCCATGCGCGGCCAGCGAGATGGCGGCGCGCAATCCAGCCACTCCCGCGCCGATCACCAGATAGTCGCAAACGATTCGTTCCGGAACACCCGCCATACCCTCATGGTACAAACGAAAAAGAGCATGTCCTCGCACGTAGTCACCACCGGCACGGCCCGATATGAGTGCCGGATTGAACGCGGCATCCTGTCCCGCGTCCCGGAGTTCCTTCCCGCAAAGACCGGAAAAATCTTCGTCGTCACGACCGCCGACGTCTGGGCGCTGCATGGCGCCAAACTTTCCTTTCCGCATGAACGCATCCTGTTTCCGGGGGGAGAACCGAACAAACGGCTGCACGTTTTGGAGGAGATGGCCGAGCGGATGCTGGCCCTGGGGGCGGACCGATCATCGATTATTGTCGCCTTCGGCGGCGGCATCGTTGGCGATACCGGCGGGTTTCTGGCAGCCGTCTTCATGCGCGGGATTCCCGTGATTCAGGCGCCGACCACGCTGCTGGCCCAGGTGGACGCGGCCATAGGCGGCAAGACCGGCGTGAACCTGGCGAGTGGGAAGAACCTGATGGGCGCATTCCACCAGCCGCTTGCCGTGCTAATCGACCCAAGCGTGCTGGACACGCTGCCCGAGCGCGAGTACCGTTCCGGACTTTACGAAGTCGTGAAATACGGAATCATCGCCAGCCCCAAGCTTTTCGACCTTCTTGCCGTTCAATCCCAGGACGTGCTGGCGCGAAAGCCGGACGCTGTGGATTTTCTGATCGACGATTCGGTTCGCATCAAAGCGGAAGTGGTGACGGCCGACGAGAAGGAATCCGATCTGCGCCGCATCCTGAACTACGGTCACACGCTAGGGCACGCGCTGGAGGCCGAAACGAACTACGAGCGCCTGCTGCATGGCGAAGCCGTGGCCTATGGGATGAACGCGGCCGCGTATCTGGCCGAGAGGCTGGGCGTTGTGAGCAAGCCGGAGGCCGTCGAGATGCGCCGCGTGACGAACCTGTATGGACCTATTCCGGCGATCGGCGATCTAAGCCCGGAGGCGCTGGCCGGACACATTCTGAAGGACAAAAAGACGGTCCAAGGCAAGACCCACTTTGTGCTGGCCGAGGCCATCGGCCGGGTGCGGGTGGTGAGCGGCATCGCCGGTAGCGATGTGGTCGCGGCGGCGGCTGCCGCGCTGCAATGAGCACTTTGGAAGCCGGCAAAGGCACCACCCCCGAAGGCGCGGACAACGAGGAACAAGCCGCCCGGTATGTGCGCGACATGTTCGCCCGCGTGGCGCCGCGCTACGATCTGCTGAATCACGTCCTGAGTTTACAGATCGATAAATATTGGCGAGCCACAACGGTGAAGCGGGTGGCCGCGGTGCTGGCAAATCCGAACGCCTTGGTGATGGACCTGGCCTGCGGCACGGGCGACCTGACTTGGGCGCTTGGCAAGAACGCCAAGGCGCGCGTACTCGGCAGCGATTTCTGCCACCCGATGCTGACAGCGGCGCGTGGAAAACACGCGCACGGACTCTTCGAAGCGGACGCACTCCAACTGCCGATCGCCGCCCAGTGCGTGGATCTTATCACCTGCGCCTTCGGCTTCCGCAACTTCGCAAACTATCGACGGGGCATGACGGAGTTTCTTCGCGTGCTGAAACCGGGCGGCCAGGTGGCGATCCTGGAGTTCTCGACGCCGCCGAACGCCGCGTTCCGGGCCGCCTACGATTTCTATTCCACCCGGGTGCTGCCGAAGATCGGGGCGGCGCTGAGCGGCGTTCCCGACGCCTACACCTACCTGCCGGAGAGCGTAAAGAAATTCCCGGCCGCGCCGGAGTTGGCCAGCGAATTCCTCGCCGCCGGCTTCCAAAGAGTGGAGTACGAGTACCTGACGTTCGGGATCGCCGCGCTGCACATCGCGCGGAAACCCGCCGGTCACTGCGCGCGCTGAAAAGCGGCCATGTGTTCGCGGCTCTTCGCCGCGTCACCCAACGCACGATACAAACCGGCCAATCGAAAGTGCGCGGTCTTTAGCGAAGGGTCCCGGCGGAGCGCTTCCTCCAGCGCCTCCACGGCTTCGCGCTTCCGGCCGCGTTCGGTGTAGAGCCGTCCCAATTCCAGAAACGCGCGGTTGTCGCCCTCGCACGCGCGCCGCAGGGCCGCGGCGTCCTGCGCCACTTTGCCGTAGTAGTACTGCGCTTCGGCGTTGCGCGGATGGGCTTCGGCAATCCTCAGGAGGTGGCGGGTTATGGAGTGCTTCAGGGCCGGTGCGTCCCCAGCCGTTTCACCCAGAAACGGTGTCAGCGCCTCGGAGGGGGGTAACGCCAGAAGCTCGCGAGCGGAGGCCTCGACCTTCCCGGCCAGATAGAGCGCGACCGCGGCACCGATCCGCTGTTCCCTCTTGCGAAACACGTCTTCAGCGGCGGTGAAGAGCTTCGCGTTGAGCAGGCGCACTCCTTCGTCGTGGCCGGGCAGACGCCGAAGGCGGATGATCAACTCGGTGTCGATTCGAGCCTGTTCTGCGGCCGTGTGCGTGGTGCCGTCCACGGCGGCGGCACCGCGCTGAAATTCCGGGTTCGATTGAAACTCCGGAGCGCCTGTGATGGGCTGGCCGGTCAGCAGGACGGCTTGGCAACACCCGGCGACAAGACACAGCGAGAGTTTACGGGCAACGCGTTCCACACTTCGATTTTGCCATTCGGCCAGCGCACCGTGACGGACTCAACCGTTTTTTCGCTGCCCAGGCCGAAGTGCAAAACGGTGGAGTGTTGCGAATAGTAGCTGCCGCCGCTCATGACTTCGTCCATTTGACGGCGGCCGCCGGCGCGCACGGTGACGCGCGCGCCCACCGCGCCACGCACGTCGATGTTGATGAAGTTCCCGCCGGCGCGAGTATTCTTGAGCAGCAACGGAAGGGCGTCCATGTTCGTGACGAGCGCCTCCGGCCGGCCATCGCCATCCAGATCGCCGACGGCCAAACCTCGTGAGGCCCACTCACCGGCAACGGCGGGCACCTCAGCGAACTTGCGATTGCCGAGGTTCCTGTAGAACAGTGTTTTCTGCCGGTAGCGATCGCCCATTCCGGCCTTTTCGACCTCTGGATAAACATGTCCGTTCACGATGAGCAGATCCCGCCAGCCGTCGTCATCGGCATCGACAAACGCGATGCCCCAGCCGAGCAGCAGGTTCGCGCCCAACCCGGCCTGCTGGGCCACGTCGGTGAAGAACTTGCCATCCTCGTTCCGGTACAGGTTGACGAGTTCGCCGGAGAAGTTGGTCTTGGCGATGTCAAAAAAACCGTCGTTATCGAAGTCGGCCACGGCCACGCCCATGCCGGCCTGGGTGTTGCCGTCGCTGTTCAGGGCGACGCCCGCTTCAACGGCCCGCTCGGTGAACGTGCCGTTGCCGCGATTTTCGAAAAGCAGGCTGGGGGTCTGGTCGCAGGCGACGTAGACGTCGGGCCAGCCATCGTTGTTGTAATCGAAACTCACAACACCCAGGCCGAAGCGCGGACCCGATTTCAGTATGCCGGCGCGCGCGGAGACGTCCTCCAGCGTTCCGCCGGGCTGCTGCCGATAGAGGATGTTCCGCCCCATTGGGAGGCCTTTCGGGCCGCAGGCCACAGGAGTCCCTTTCCAGAAGCATTCGGTCATGGAGCCCGGCTTGGGAGGATTCCGAGCGTCGATCTCCACATAGTTGGAGACGAAGAGATCGAGAAGTCCGTCGCGGTCGTAATCCAGGAAGGCGCAGCCGGCGCCCCATCTATGCGTGGCCGCAGGCAGGCCCGCCTTCGCCGAAATGTCGACAAAACCCGCCGGCGTGTTGCGGTATAGGCGGTTGGAGCCGAATTGCGCGATGAATACATCGGGACGACCGTCGCGATCATAGTCCGCGACGCAGACGCCCTGGCCCCAGGCGCCGCCGGCGGGCCATTCGGCGGCTACGAATTTGCCGCCCGTGTTCCGATAAAGAGCAGGCTGGCGGTCGTTCACCAGCAGGATATCGTTGCGGCCGTCGCCGTCGAAATCAAAGATCGCCGCGCCGCTGCCGGTCGTCTCATAGAGGTAGTCCTTCTTCACGGCATTGCCGCCGGAGGGCCCGCGCGTTAGGCCGAATTCCCTGGCGGCGTCGACGAATTGCGGCCCGGAACCGGTCTGCGCCAGCGCGGCAAATACGGCGGCGCGAAGTAGGAGACCCACGAAATCCATTATCTTGTACCTATGACAGCCGACGGTTTCAAGAGGATCGCACTGAGTCTTCCCGGAGCGGAAGAGGGATCTCACATGGGGGCAGTGGACTTTCGAGTGGGAGGCCGCATCTTTGCCACTCTGGCCTCGGTAAAGGAAGGCTACGGCAACCTGATCCTGACGCCCGAGATGCAAAAGGATTTTGTTTCGGAGATGCCGGAGGTTTTTCTGCCCATCGCCGGCGGATGGGGGCGCATGGGAATGACGCACATCCGGCTCTCGAAGGCGCGAAAGGAAGTGGTGGAAGGCGCATTGAAAGCGGCCTGGCAGTTGCGGGCAGAGAAGAATAGGCCGAAGAAGAAACGTGCTTGAGCCGATCCAGCCAGGCCCGCCCCGCGCCATTCGAAACTTCGCGGGCCGCCAACGGTGGTCGGATCTCACCTTTCTGCATTGGCCGGCACCGGTTTCCCGGTTGCAACTGCCGCCGGGCCTGCAGCCGGATCTTTGGGAAGGACAGGCCTATATTGGCCTGGTGCCGTTCCTGCTCTCGTATCGCGGACTGGGGACGTTTCCGGAAACGAACCTTCGCACCTACGTGATCGATCAGAAGGGCCGCCGGGGAGTTTGGTTCTACTCCTTGGACGCGGACCGTCTGGCTGCGGTGGCGGGTGCGCGACTCAGCTACGGGCTGCCGTACTTCTGGGCGCGAATGTCGGTGACCCGTTCGAACGGGAGCATCCACTACCGGTCCACGAGACGCGCCGGTCCTCAGCGTGAAACGGATATCGTCATCAAGCCCGGAGCCGCCATCGCGAAGCCCACGGACTTTGAGCACTTCCTGACGGCGCGCTGGCGCCTGTATGCGCTCCGCTTCGGCCGGCTGATCCAGGCCGAGGTGGACCATCCGGCGTGGCCGTTGTACGAAGCGTCCGTTGCCGAATGCCGGCAGACGTTTTTAGACGAAGGAAGGCCGCTGATCGCGCACTATTCGCCTGGCGTGGATGTGACGGCCTCCTGGCCGGGGCCGATATAGCGACGGGCCGGCCCGATACCGGTCTAAGCTCAAATCGGCCATCGGGATCGAGCGCCCGCAATCGCAGTTGAGCCAAAATGCCAGCCCTGCGGCCGATCTGCGGAGGTTTGAGGTCCGCCGCAACGTCCTTCAGCGTCTTCACGAGTTCCGGCGAAGATGTCCCAACTCACGCCATTCCCGTTGCCGCACAGGGCGCCCGGCGCTGGCACTTTCGAAGGGTACTACGGATTGGAGATCAGATCGCGCCAATCCACTGAAATTCTTCGATCCCCCACTAGGCCGGCGAATGACGCCCGGATCTCGGCCGCACGCCGGCCGGCCTCGGCGGCCTCCGCCTTCCGGCCGAACCGCTGTAACTGCTCCCGGTACAGTTCGAGGATTGCCGCGACATCGGGATGCTTCAGCCCCACGGCTGTCTCCATCTCCGCCAGCGCCAAGCGAAGTTGTTCAGCGGCCTGGCGGTGGTCCCTCCCGATTGCATAAAGGTCACCCAGATTCGCCCGCATCCGGGCTCGCGCCTGCCCCGGCTTTGTCCGCGCGATCACGTCCCGCAAAATCGCGGCGGCTTCCCCGTATTGGCGTTTCGCGCGAAGCACCGCGGCCAAGTCGCTGGCGATCGAGACTTCCGCCTCCGCGCTCGCCAGAGAGATCGCCCGCCGAATCGACGCCTCGGCCTCCCGAACTCTGTTGCGGACCAACTGCACCTGTCCCAGACTCTGCCAAACCCGCGGCTCGGCCCGGTAGAACTCCATCGCCTTTGTAAACGCCGCTTCGGCGCGCGCCAGTTCGTGAAGTTCCAAATATACACGCCCGAGGTTATTGTGAACTATGCCCCAGGCCGGCGTCCGTGGCTCGCAAAGCGCCAAAGCCGCTTCCAAATTCCTCTTTGCGAGTTGGGGGCGCCCAAGCTCCATCTCCGCCCGGCCCAGCGCATCGAGCACCGCGATCCGCGACTCCCCGCTGGATTCCGCCAGCACGGGCTGGAGCAGCGCCAGCGCTTCCTGCGCGCGGCCTTCGCGCAGCAGTTCAGCGCCCTTCGAATACCGTTGTTCAAGGCTCGTCTGGGCGGCCAGCGACATGGCGAGCGCAAGAGGCAGAATGTACAATTGAGGGCGGTTAGCAATCATGGGTCGAGTGTGCGCCGGCGCTCTGAAGTAAGTCCTGAGAGCGGCCAAAGCAAGACCATAGGAATTCCTTAGGATGGATAAGCCAAACAATCCGAACGAGTTAATCGCCTTTGGCCCGTTTCGCCTCGATCCCTCCGCGCGACTCTTGAAACGGGACACCGAGGTGATTCCGCTCGCCCCGAAGACCTTCGACCTCCTCCTTTTCTTCGCCGGAACAGGCGGCAGGGTGGTCACCAAGAAGGAGTTGATGGACACGCTCTGGAAAGATGTCTTCGTCGAAGAGTCGAGTCTTCTCTACCAGGTCTCGACCCTCCGAAAGGCCCTCGGCGAAGATGCGGCGAATTGGATCGAAACGGTTCCGAAGATCGGGTACCGGTTTACGGCGCCGATCGGGGACCAAGTCTCGATCAAGCCCCCGCCACGCCGCTGGACCCGTCTCGCACTGCTCACCGCCGGACTGGTGTTAGCGGCTGGAGCGTTCGCCTACCGGGGCATCAGCCAGAGGAACTGGGCGCGCACCGAAGCGATACCCCGGATTGCATCGCTCGCCGAAGAGGGCCGTTTTCCCGCCGCGTTCGCACTCGCCCGCAAAATCGAACCGCTGCTCGGCGACGACGCCAAACTCGCCGGCCTCCGCCGCGAAGTTTCCCGGACCGTCAACTTCGACACCGAGCCGTCCGGCGCCGAAGTCTTCTACCGCGACATCCGCGCGAGTGAAGGCGAGTGGCGGCCACTCGGAACTACGCCGTTGCGCGCCGCTGCCGTTCCGCGCGGCTACTTCCGGCTAAGGTTCGAAAAGCCGGGCTTCGAACCGACCTTCGCGCTGTTCACGGCAGTGGCCGAAGACATGAACTACCCTCTGTACCCGAAGGAAGAAATTCCGCCCGGAATGGTTCCGGTTTCACAAGCGGTATTCGACGTTCCCCGCCGCTTCGCGCCACCAGAGCGGGCCCGAGGTGTATCCCGGTTCCTGATCGACCGCTACGAAGTCACGAACCGGCAGTTCAAAGAGTTCGTCGATGCGGGCGGGTACAAGGACGAGAGCTTCTGGGAACATCCGTTCGCCGCTGGTTGGGAACGCGCAATGGCGGCCTTCGTCGACACGACCGGGCGCCCCGGTCCCGCCACCTGGATCGCCGGCACGATTCCGCCAGGCCGCGAAGATTTTCCGGTCAGCGGCGTCAGTTGGTACGAAGCCGCGGCCTACGCCAAGTTCGCGGGCAAGCAGTTGCCGACCGCCTGGCACTGGTATGCGGCCGCGCGTCTGCAAAGCGGGACGTGGGTGATGCCATCCAGCAACTTCTCCGGCAAAGACGCCGCCCGCGTGGGCGAGTTTCAAGGCGAAGGCCCGTTCGGCACGTTCGACATGGCGGGCAACGTCAAGGAGTGGGTCTGGAATGAAATCGACGCTGGGAAGCGAATGATCCTTGGAGGCGCTTGGAGCGAACCCGCCCATGCGTTCCTCACAGCCGATGCGCGGTCTCCCTTCGACCGTTCCAACTTGCACGGATTTCGCTGTGTGCGCTACGCCGCTCCGCCCCCGGCGACCTGGCTCGCTGCCGTTCATCCGGTATTGCGCAATCCAGCCGAGAAACCGGCGTCCGCGGAAATATTCGCGGCCTATCGAAACGCGTATGCGTATGACCGCACGGATCTCGCCGCCTCGGTCGATCAGGCCGTCGAGTCGCTGCCTTACTGGCGCCGTGAGAGAGTCAGCTACACCGCACCTTATGGAAGCGGTCGAATTTCCGCCTTGCTGTTCCTGCCGAAGAACGCCAAGACACCGTATCAGACCGTGGTCTACTACCCCGGTGCGGGAGCGATGAATTCCCTGAGTAGCGAGACAACGCAAACGCTCGAAGGATGGGCCCGATTAGAATACCTGCTCCGCGCCGGCCGCGCGGTGATGTATCCGATTTATCAAGGCAGCTATGAGCGGCGGCTGCAAGGCGTAACGACCCCGCTGCGCCGCCGCGAGATGATCGTGCAACAGGTTCAGGATATGCGCCGCGCGATCGACTACTTGCAAACGCGTTCCGACATCGCCGCCGATAGCCTGGCGTTTTTCGGCGTCAGCGTGGGCGCATCGCTCGCACCAATCCCCTTGGCGGTGGAGGATCGGCTCAAAGCCGGCGTACTCGCCGACGGCGGCTTGTACCAGATACCGTCGCCGCCCGAGGTCGATCCGCTTCACTTCGCGCCGCGCGTCACCGTCCCCGTATTGATGCTGAACGGCAACAACGACTATATTTATCCGCTGGAGACGTCGCAAAAGGCCCTGCTCCGATTGTTCGCAACACCAGAGTCAAACAAGAAGCATCTGTTGTTCGACGCGGCACACGAAGTGGTGGCGGTGCGCACGCAGGTGATCCGGGAACTGCTCGACTGGCTCGACCAGCATCAGGGTCCTGTACGGAGCGAGTAGGTTTCTTCCGCCTCCCCAAACAGCCGGGGCGGCCCGCTCCCGCGGGCCGCCCCTTCGAAAAAAGCTGCGCTTTAAAGGCCTTTTTTGGCCAGGAACACGCAGAGATCGACAACGCGGCTGGAGTAGCCCCACTCGTTGTCGTACCAGGCCACAACCTTCACCAGATTGCCGTCCATGACCTTGGTCAGATCCGAATCGACAATCGAGCTGTTCGAGTTGCGCATCATGTCGGTGGACACAACCGGATCGGTGGTGTAACCGAGGATACCCTTCAGAGAACCTTCCGAGGCTTGCTTCAGCGCACTGTTGACCTCTTCGGTGGATGTGTTCTTTTCCGTCACGCAGACGAAGTCGACAACGGAAACGTTTGGCGTCGGCACGCGCATGGCGTAGCCATCAAGCTTGCCCTTCAGTTGCGGCAGGACCAAACCGATCGCCTTCGCGGCGCCGGTGGAGGTAGGAATCATGTTGATCGCGGCCGCGCGAGCGCGGCGGAGATCCTTATGCGGGAAGTCGAGGACGCTCTGATCGTTGGTGTAGCTGTGGATCGTCGTCATCGAGCCTTTCAGGATTCCGAACTTCTCGTGCAGAACCTTGGCTACGGGAGCCAGGCAGTTGGTGGTGCACGAAGCGTTCGAGACGATGTTGTGCTTGGCGGCGACGTACTTGTCGTCGTTCACGCCGAGAACGACGGTGATGTCTTCGTTCTTCGCCGGGGCGGAGATGATGACCTTTTTCACCGTCCCGCGCAAATGCTTGCCGGCGGTTTCGGCCTCCGTGAACCGTCCGGTCGATTCGACGACGATTTCGGCGCCGTAGGTGGACCAGTCGATCGCAGCCGGATCCTTAACCTCAAAGACGCGGATGCGCTTGCCGCCGATAGTAATCGACTCGGCGTCCGAGGTCACTTCGGCGTCCAATTGACCGAGGGTGGAATCGTACTTGAGAAGGTGTGCCAGCGTCTTGTTATCGGTCAAGTCGTTCGTGGCGACAAACTCGATATCCGGGTTGTTCAAACCCGCGCGGACAACGTTCCGGCCGATCCGGCCGAAGCCGTTGATCGCAACTTTTACTGCCATGTAATTTGAATCTCCTTGCGGAATGGGTGGGATATGTTCTAGTGTACCTTGTCGATCCAGTAGAGCCGCATGGATTGGCCGATTTTCTCGGTGAGCGGGTATTTTTCGAGCCATCCGAATGGGATCTCGGCACCCGCCTGGCGGGCCAGATCGGCGTCCATGTAAAAGTGCCTTACGCTGCTGACGGTGCATCCGGCGGCGGGTTCCTCATAGCGGAACTCGACGAAGCGTCCGGGAAACAATTTGTGAACATCGGCGGTGCCAAAGTAGGCCAGACGGCATTGGGCGATGCCGCGGCGATCCATGGCGGCGACGGTCCGGTGGAGGTCCTGGCCCCAGTCGAGATCGCTTTCGGCCAGATAACGGCCGGGCTCTCCGCGGGCCAGAGCATTGAACCAGAAGGCGTAGTCCGGATGCGCCGATAGCGAACTCCACAGCACGAGCGCAGCGGCCCACTTGTGGCGCGCCAGCACGATGCCGGCGGCGATCGAGACGCCGGCATAAATAGGCAAGGCGTGGCGGATTCCAAGATTGATATTCGACTGGGTGATCAGAGCCAGTGGAACCACCCCGATCACGCACGCCCAGCGGGCGCCGGGCACGAAGAGGCCAGCCACGAAAAGCGCCAGCACGGCCAGCGGAGTCTTCAGAGCAAAGCCCACCGGGAAAAAGCGCCAGTCGGACTCGCGCGAAGCGCGGCCGTTTAAGTAGGTCCAGTGCCCCTCGTCATTGTGCCGTTTCACGGCTTCATAGCCTTGATAGTAGGCGGTGAAGAAGGCGCGAAGCGCCCAAACGCGTTTCGCGAGGGAGACGCGGTCTTGTTCATGCGGCCAGGTGTATTCCTTCTTGAAGCGATAAAAAGCCAGCAGTCCAACGACTCCCAGCAGCAGAATCGCGATCAACTGCCGCCACCGAGGCCAGCGCCGGATCAGCAAAAGGACTAGCAGGGGGGCCAAAGCGAGGAACGTCAATTTCGATGCCAGACCCAGACCAAGCGCCGCGCCGGCCCAAAGCGCATCCGGCAAAGATTGTTCGCGCTGCCAAACGTCGAACCGCCAGCCGAAGGCGGCAAATAGGGCGGCCGGCGCCATGTCGGTGGTCGCAAGCGCACCGTGGCCGAGTATTGGCGGCAACATGGACGCGACGAACAGGGCGCCCAGGCCCGCCTCCGGCCCGGCACGGTAGCAGGTCCAGCGCCAAACGGCGACGCAGAACAGCAAGTAGAAGGGCAGAGTACCGGCGCGCGCCATGGCGAGCCGGCGCACGTAGTCTTCGCCGGTGCCCAGCATCGCATTGCCCGCTTCGTGCGGCCAGGGGAGGGCCAACTCCCTCACCCCACCGAACCAGTATGGAATCGCGGCGATGGCCACACGCCCGAGCGGCGGGTGTTGGCGCTCCCGCGTGTACTTCTTCAGGTCCCACCACTCGATGCCACAGGCAATGTGAAACGGTTCGTCGAAGGTCTGGCTGAACGTCGTCCACACGGACGCCACGCGCGCGGCGCCGATCGCCAACAACACCAAAGGAAGCCACCTGCGCACCCACATCAGACGTCCGCGGCCGCTTTCTTCAGGGCCGCCTCCAGTTCTTCCCGTCCAAGCGTGGTACTAATAAACAGCTCCTGGCGCGCTCCATCGCTCAGTCCGATGGCCTTCCAGCCGTTGGTCACGGGAACTGTCACGCGGACCTTGACCGGTCCGCGCGCATCCCGGACGATAGCGATGCGTCCCGGCACGACGCTTCGAATCTCCGGCCGATCCTTCAACAGATTTTCAAGCATGGCCCGCACACCGTCAAGGATGCTGTGCTCGATCTTGAGGCGGTTGTTCCCGGTTCGCAGCCTCATTTTCGCCATTCGGCTATTTGACCTGTTTTCGTACTTGAAAGTCCAGACCGAAGGACCCGTTCTCGTCGCGCAACGCGATCAGGGACCATTCCCGGCTCATGTTCCATTCCAGGCGAACCACCTGTTGCTGGGACCGGTTCAGGTTGGTGACGAACGTCATGGTGATGTCCTTGGAGACCTGTTGCTCCACGGTGACGCGCGCCTGGGGCGTGGAGTCCAGCCCGGAGATCGTAGGGTCGATTTTGATGCGGCTGACGCCAAAGAATCGCTGCAACTGGCTGGAGATGGGCGCCGAGATGGCGCTGCCCAACAGCGAATTCGCCCCGCTTTCCAGAAACGTTCCACGCGCGCCGCTTTGGCTTGAGCCCACGGTGGCTGAGGTAGGCGAGCGCCCCACAGTCAACAGCGCGATGATTTCGCTGGGTTGCAGCGGCGGGTCCGAACGGTAGGAGACATTGAGCTTGTCCACCGGCCCGGTAAAGTTCACCACCACATTCACGCCGCGGACGCGCGTCTCCAGGTCCATGTCCAGCGTCGGTTCGATCTTGGTGGGATTGTAGAACGCTACGTCGCCCCTTTTGATCGAATACCTGTTGCCGAAGAAGTTGATGTCTCCCTGGCTGACCGAGATGCGGCCCAGGGCCACGGGCCTTGCGCCGGTGCCGCGGACCTGGAGATTCGCCTCCGCCTGCAAGTCACTGGTTAGCGAAGTGGAAAACTGGGTCTCCGCGGCGGTCCGCACTTTGACGTCGACCTGCATGTTGGCCAAGAACTTGTTGGGTTCCTTCGGCGCGCTTTGCAACTGGCTGGATTCGGCGAGTAAACTGCCCAGGTCGGTCCGCGGCGTGAAGCCGGAACGCAGAACCGTCACCGTTCCCGAAACCAGGCTTCGCTCCGTGCTGCCGGCCAGGCTCAGGTTGGCGTCCGCCACCGTGCTGACGCCCTCCGGGTAGCGGATGCGCACGCGGTTCGCCTGCGCCTGCAGACGGTAGAAGGTCTCCGCGCCGGCAAAATCGATGAAACCTCCCAAGGAGAGCCCGCCGCCGCCGGACTGGGCCGTGAGACGGTCTTGAATCGTGGCTCGGCGCCGGTCAAACAGGACGCGGCCGGTGACGCGATCCAGACCGTTTGGCACGCCATCCATATTCAGAGTCGCGTTCTTCAGTTCCAATCCCCCGAACACCTGCGGATTCGCCAGCTCGCCGCGCACGTTGGCCTGAATGGTGGCGACGCCGGTCGCCACTACATCCGGACTGAAAGCCCGCAGTCCGGCGAGGTTCACATTGCCGTTCACACGAAGGTCCCACGGCCGCTTTTCCGCCAGGGAGAACGTGCCGTTCACCGACAGGTTCGTATCCTGCCCAACAAACTTCGCGGCGCGAATCTGAATCGTCCGCCCTTCGGCGGAGAACACCACGGGTCCGTCGTTGCGCAACTCAAAGCCGCTGCCGATACCCTGCTTCCGTTCCATTTTCGCGTTCAGACCAGTCAGTGCTACGGCAACTCTCCAACGGTCGAGCTCAAGCAGCGGCCCCCGAAAATCCACGGTGCCCTGGAACGCGCCAATAAACGGCCACTCCTCCGCGACGACGCGTGTGGGCCGCAGGGTTTCAAAGACTCGAAACGGTACACGGCCAAACTCCAGCCGGGCGGAGCCCGGATAGCCGTCCGAAGTTTTCCACGCCGAGGTTCCCGTCACTGGCGCGCCGGCCAGACGTCCCTGCAGGTCCGCGCGAATCTCGCCACCCGAGGTGACGGCAGTAAGGTCCAGTTCTCCGTAGGGCTGCCCGTCGATCGACAGTCCGGCGAGCCTTCCTTTCGCATCGGCCGCCCGCAGTTGAAAATCGCCGTTTCGCAACAATCCGCGCAAGCGGCCGGTGGCCGAAACAGTGCCCGCTGTTCCCTTTCGAACCGCTTGCACTCTGGGCAGCGCAGCCAGATCGAGCGCGGCCAGTGTGAAGTTGACATCGACCTCTTCGCCTCGATAGCTTCCATCGCCGGAGAGTTTCGCGGGACCCTGCGTGGCTTCGAACGAGCGAACGGTAATGCCATCGGCGTTCCGGCTCAGCGTCGCGCGCAGGCGGTCCAGCCGCTCCGTTTTCCAGGCGGGGCGGAACCAGTCCAACTCGACATCTCCATCGGGCTTGCCGATGGTGCCGCGCACATCTGCGGTGACGTTCACCAAACCCTCGACCGGTTCCGCAAAGCCGAGCTGCTCACGCAGCGAGGCGGCGTTCCAAGCCCGGCCTTCGAAGCGAGCGTCGAGCGCACTTTGCTCCCCGGCGCGCCATTTCTCCAGCGCCATCGTCGCGGCACCGGACGCCGAGGCGCCTTCGCGGGAAATCGCGAACCGCGTGAGCGTCAACTTCGACGGGGACGCGACCACGGTGGCAGTGGCCGAGTCCAGGCGGAATTTCCCGTAGCGGACACCAGAGGCGCGCACCTGCCCGGCCACCAGCGGCTCGGCCGGTGTGCCGGAGACCGTGCCCTCAAACGCGATCGACGCCTCAGGAAGTGCGGCATCGAGGCCGGCGAGCTTTAGAGCCGGCGCGATATCGGCCAGGCTCTCCGACACGGCCTTGACGCGCAGCGTCTGATTCATGGTTCCGGAAAAGTCGACGCGCGTTGTGCCGGACCGGAGATCCGAGTTCGCGAACGCCGCCAAACCATTCGACGAGTAGCTGACGTTGAGCAGGCCTTCCAGCGGCGCCGCGCCAGGCAAGGGCGAAAGATTCAACTGTCCCTTCAAAACGAACGGACCGTTTCGTTCCCCTTCCACTCGTACCGGCCCGCTGACGGCGGCGGAGTAGCCAAGCGGCTCCTTGCGCAACGACGCCAACGACACGCCGTCCAGGACGCCGTCCACGATGTAGCGGGTGTACGCGGCTAGCTCCGCCCGGCCTTTGAAGACGCCCGGCCCGGCGCGGACGGCGAGACGATCCACTACCAGGCCCTGTTTGTCCGCGCGCAGATGCCCCGTTGCCGCTGCCTGGCCCTTCGCGTCGAACTCGCCATCGTAGACGGCCTCGGCGCCGCCAGTCCAGCGAAGCGTTCCGTTGGAGCGAAGCGGTCCGCGCCCGGCGTCGATACCGAACAGACGCCGGACCTCCGAGATATCGGAAGCGACGGACAACTCCAATTCGCCGTTCTCCCAGAACTGGCCTTTGCCTTCCGCGATGGTGGCTCCGCTCCGCGCGCGGAAGGATTCGACGACCACCAAGTCTTTCCGCAGTTCCAGCTTCGCTTGGAGGTCCACGGGCAGTTCGGGAATTCCAGGGATCTTGAGCAACAGGGCGCTGGACCCGACCGTCCCGCGATGATCGTTGAAGTGGGCGTTCAGGTTTTTTCCGCTGGCGTGAAAAGGCGTCCGGGTGTTCGAATACGAGAAGACGCCTTCGACGATCGAATACTCCTCCACCGTCAAGGCAAGGAAGTCCTCCATTGGATTTCGCGTCCCGCGGCGGACCCTCGGGGATGGGAGGTTCGTGCGGCCTTGCGCGTCAACCGAGACGTGAATCTGAGGGCGCACGATGACGAGCTTCTTAAGATCGATGTCTTTGCTGGTGAAGGAGCGGATGTGGAAGGCGGCCTCCACCCGTTCGGCGTGAAACAGAGGCGGCTCGCCGGCACCCTCCGAGCCGCGCAACGTGACGGCGTCTACGCGGGCGTTCATCAACTCCGGGTCGAAATCAACCTTGCCGATTGAAGCCTTTCCGCCGGTGGCCTTCTCCAGCTCCGCGACAGCGCGTTCACGGACCTTTTCCCGCAACCAATCGCTGCGCAGCATCCAGCGCCAACCGCCATAGGCGAGTAACAGCAGGAACAGCAGCGCGGCGAAGAGCTTCTTTTTCATCGGCGCGCTCCCTTCGCCTGGAAGGTCTCGATATGCGTCACCTGACGCGTTTCGCGCAGCCACTGGTCCAACAAACGGGCCGACTCGGCCGCGACGAACTCCGCCTCGAGCCGTTCGCGCGCCGCGTCGAAGGCCGGCTTGGGACCCTCCGGCTTCCAACGGCCGTAGAACTCCTTCAGCGTATCGTCCGTGATTTGAACGGCGGGCCGGAACCGGTATGCGAGAAACCGCTCAAACGTGATGCGCCACGCCAGATCCGACTCCAGGTCGGACTCCGTGAGCCGGTACTCCGCTAGAGCTGCGTCGAGGTTCGGAACCTGCCTCCGGACGCCTTCCAGCGCGGCCCGGACTTCATCCGGCTGAGCCATTGGATAGCGGCTGATACGGATCTCGTCCTTTACCAGAGCCTGTTCAATCAGACGGTTCCTGGTTTCGTCCCAAATCGCCTGGGACTCGTCGAGCGGGGTGCGATTGAGCAGCGCAGCCGCGCGCAACGAACGGCGTACCATGCCGTCTGTGATGATGGCCCGGCCCACGGTGGCCACAATGCGGTCCACCACCACGGCGCCGAGCGCCAGCGCGAGAATCGAAAATAGGAGCGCGCGCCGAATCAAAACGTTTGTCCTAACGAGAAGTGAAACTGCAGTTGATTGATCCGCTGCACAAGCCGGGTTCCGCCGCCTTGCAGCAGTTGGTCCCGCGTGCCCCGGAAGCCGAAGAACTTGGGCGAGTTGGGCGAAAATCCGATATCGAAGCGCACGGGTCCCACGGGCGTTCGATAGCGGATTCCGAAGCCGGCCGCATGGACCATGTAGTCGAAGTCTTGCACGTTGCGCTGCTTCATGCGGAGCGAAATTTTGTCGAGCTCCTTGTAGACGTTGCCCATGTCGTGGAACAGGACTCCGCCAAAGGTGTCGCCAATTAACGGGAAGCGCAACTCCAGTGCGTTCATAAGCAAGGCTTTTCCGCCGACGGGGAATCCGGTGGAGAGGTCACGGGGACCGGCCTGATTGTCGGGAAAACCGCGATGCGTCGCGCCGCCGCCGGAGAAGAACCGCTCCGGCAACGGGACGTCCCGGCGCGGGCCGGAGGCGTTGTGGGCATACATGCCGCCGAGCGTGGTAATCCGCGCCAGCACCAGGTCCTTGCGAATCCGGTGATAGGAGGAGTTCCGGACAATCAGGCGGAGGAAGTCCGACTGTGAGCCGAAATAACTGTTGGCCACACCAAAATCGACGGTGTTGTAGACGCCGCGCCGCGAGTCGGTGGGGTCGTCGCGTTTATCCTGCACGAACGACGTCGACACGATTCCGACGCGGACAGGCTGCGAAAGAAGCGGAATCAGAGCCGGATCGATGACCAGCGTGTTTTGGTCAATATTGACGCGCCGGAAGGTAAACCGGTATTGCACGGTGTTGGCTTTGGAGAGCTTCTGGCCCAACTGGACCGACGACTCGAAGCGCTGCGCTTCAAATGTGCGAATGTCCCGTGAATTATCATAGAGACTCGTGAAATTCAGGTTCAGCCGGTCGTTGCCGGTGAACTGCGGCGCGTAGTAGCTGATCACGGCGCGTTCCTGAAAACGGGAAAGCTGGGTACGGAATGAGACCGTGTGCCCCAAACCCATGAAGTTCACGCGGCTGACGCCGAAATTGACGCGAGGGGAGAAGCCGGGCGCGCCGGCCGGAGCGTCGAAAGTGCCGATGCCGCCGCCGATGCGTGCCAACTGCGCGCCGAATCCAAACGTGTACGAGTAGCGGCTCGCCTCTTCCAGGCGGTAGAGCACGTTCTTGTCGCGCTCGCGGCCCTGCGGATTCTGCAAGGCAATGTCGACCTTCGCGAAGATTCCAAGATCATATAAGCGGCGCTGCGCTTCGATGATTGCGCTTTGCGACAGCGGGTCCCCCGTGTTCAGGCTGATCCGGTCGTAGATCAGACGCGGGCGCGTGGTTCGATAGCCCGTGACCAGCACGCGGCGCACAAAGTTACGGCGGCCTTCGCTGGCGACGAAGCGCACGTTCACGAAGTTCGTCTGTTCCACGGGCTCCACGGCGAACTCCAGCGTAGCGTCCGGAAAACCGTTGTTGAAGTAGAAATTCAGAATCCAGTCGCGGTCGGCCAGCAGCGCGGCCTCCGAGAATGGCTGGCTCTCAACGGTCCGCAATCCAAGCTGCACCGCCTCAACGTCGCGCAGGTTGACGCCGCTGAGTTCGACGGACTTGACGAACCATTGCGCGCCTTCGTGAATCGCGAGAAATACGGCGATTTCGTTGGGATGATTCCGATAGCCCCGTTCCACGCGGCTTTCGATGCGCACGTCGCGGAAACCGTTCGAGCGGTAGAGATAGCCGATCGCGTCGATGTCCT
Organism: Acidobacteriota bacterium; assembly: GCA_016871155.1. Taxonomy (GTDB): domain Bacteria; phylum Acidobacteriota; class Terriglobia; order Bryobacterales; family Bryobacteraceae. The sequence continues at coordinate 24,591 of VFZO01000005.1, forward strand.
TGCGCAGCATCTCTTCGCTGAACCTGCCGTTGCGATAGCGCAGCCGGGTCGAGGCGGTAATGGAGAGCCGCTCCCGGATCGTTCTGGTGTCGAAGTATTCGTTACCCGACACTGCCACGTGAGCCAGCTTGTACCGCTCCCCGCGGTTCACAGTGAATAGGACAGTCTGCTCGCCGGTAGCCTGCGCGCCGGTGATGCCGAAATCGACGCTAGCGTCGAAAAAACCGAGACCGTGCAGATACGACGCGATGTTCCGGTTGCCTTCGACCAGCAAATCCCGATCGACAGTGCGCTCCTGAAAGACCGGCACCAGCTGGCGCAGCCTGCCGCGCGACAGGCGCGCGCCCTCGGCGCGGATCCGGGTTTTCGGGCCCGTTTCGACACGCAGATGCGGCCGTACGCGATTGCCGGCCGCCACGTACTCCAGGTCGTCCAGCGTCACCTTGGCCATTAGGAAATCGCGCTTCTGGAACGAATACCGCACGCGCTCCAGCCCGCGTTGCACGCGGGACTCCGTGACGTGTTTGTACCCGCCCGTGCCGAAAAGCCGGGCCCATCGGGAGGCGCTCAAGATCTGCTTCGCCGTCATGGCGCTCTCACCGGTGACAACGGGCTGGGTAAATCGTGCCCGCCGTCCAGTGCCGATTTCGAAATTGAGGTTTACCTGCTGAGTCAGAGCGTCGTACTGAAACGCGGGCTTCACGGTGGCCCGGTGGAACCCGTTATCGCGGAGAAGCGAGAGCATGTTCTGGGTGGAGTCCAGCAGGTAATCCTCGGTGAACTCCTGCCCGAGTTCCAGACGCGAGGCGCCAATCAACTGGCTTTCGTTGGGCGGGTCTGCGACGGCGTTAACATTCACCCGCCCCACAAACCACGAGGTTTCCGTTTGGAACTCAAGGATCACCCCGTCGCCGCTTAGCACGGCGTCGACATCGATGACGTAGTAGCGGCCAGTCTCATAGAGCTTCTCGAGCGCCAGAGTGATGCGAGCGGGATCGAAGAGTTCACCTGGCTTGAGCGGATTGATTCGCTCGAGCGTCGCCAGCGGGTAGGGCTGGGCGTCCGGCGAGTAGCGGATTCCCGCGATGCGCCGGCCGGTAAACGGCGATTCCGGAGGAGTCGTCTGGGCCGCCGCCGTCACCGCCGAGACAACGAAAAGCGGCACGAGTCCCTTGTAACGATTGGGCAACGCCACCAAAGCTCATGATACCGCGCACCCCGGCGCTGGACTTTACATCGGACCGGCGTCGCGCTATGTCATAATGTGGCCAACCCAGGAGGGAACCCATGCGGTTTTCGTCGAACCTTCTCGCGCTTGCTTTTGTCATGAATATTTCCGCGCAGGAACCGGGTCCCGGACCGGCGGGTCCGGCGCCCGTCGGCGGCGGTGGTGGCGGTGGCGGCGCGACCAACCCCACAAATCCGAGCCCCGGCGGCGGTTTCGGTAACACAAATCCGACGAATCCGGGCCGGAATCCCTTTCCCGGCCAGCAGCAGGACCCAAACAACCGTTTTCCGGACATGATGCAGAATCGGCCGATATTCCTGAGCGGCAAGGTGGTCCTGGAAGACGGCACGGCGCCGCCGGACCAAGTTGTGATTGAGCGCATTTGTAACGGCGTGACTCGCCCGGAAGGATACACGGATTCCAAGGGCCGTTTCAGTTTCGAACTGGGCCGCAACAACGCGGTCATGGCGGACGCCAGCACGTCCGGCGCCTTCGACGATGGCGCCTTCGGATCGCGTCCCGGTTTCGGTGGCAACAATCCCCGCATGGGCGGCATTGGCTCCGCGATGGGTGGACGAGGCATCAGCGAACGGGACCTGATGGGTTGCGAGATTCGCGCACAGTTGGCCGGCTTCCGCAGTGAAGTCGTGAATCTGGCCGGACGGCGCTCTCTGGACAACCCCGACCTGGGAACGATTATTCTTCGCCGGCTGGCCAACGTGGAGGGTTTCACGTTCTCGCTTACGACGGCGATGGCGCCGAAAGAGGCCAAGAAGAACTACGAGAAGGGCCTGGACCTTGTGAAGAAGAAGAAGGTGGCGGAGGCTACGGCGGAGATCGAAAAGGCCACGTCGGCCTATCCGAAGTACGCAATCGCCTGGTTCGAGCTCGGCCGGCTCTACGAGAATCAACAGAGAGTCGACCCCGCTATCAAAGCCTATGAATCGGCCATCGCCGCCGACCCCAAATACGTCAATCCCTACGTCAACCTGGCTCGGCTTCACGGACAGAAGAAGGAATGGCAGAAGACCGTGGAAGCCAGCGCGAAGGGAATCAAGCTAAATCCCTTCGAATTCCTGCAACTCTACTATGTCAACGCAGTGGGGCACATGAATCTGGGGAAGATGGACGAAGCGGAGAAGTCGATTCGCGAAGCGATGAAGCTCGATACAAAAGGGACCAGCCCTCGGCTGGATCAGGTTCTTGGCACGATCCTAATGGAAAAGGCGGACTACGCCGGCGCGAAGGCGAGCCTGGAATCATATTTGAGGAAGGCGCCGAATGCGGCGGACGCACCCCAGGTACGGAATCAGATCAACCAGTTGACGGAGATGGCCGCGGCTCCGCGCGTGGCGCGTTCGGTGAGCATCGAACCCGCGGCGGCGCCGGTGGTCTCCGCGCCCGTGGCGCCGCCGCCGGTCACCGTTGGCCCCCGGGCCGCCTGGCCATCGTGGGGCGGAGGAATCTCGGACCTGCCGCCGGCCACGCTGTCGAAGTCGTTGGATCCGGCGGCGCTGTCTAAGGAGCTGACGGGCGCTATCTATTGGATCTACACGGCTGGCGACGCAGCCGGGTTGAACAAAGCCGAGGTGAAGTACCAGGGCGCAGCGGTGGCCGTCAGCCGGAATCTGCTCGTTACGAATTGCGACGTGCTGGAAGGCAGCGGGGCCACCGGGCTCTACCAGAGCGGGAAACTTGTTACTTCAAGCGTGCGCCTGGCCAAGTCGAAGCGCGCCGCGGGAATGTGTGTTCTCGAGGCGGGAGGCACGGCGTTAACGCCGGTAAACGGTGTGCGGAATGCGCAGGACTTGAGCGCCGGGGAGAAGACCTATACGCTCACCACGCAGGGAGTGGGCGAAGGGAAGTTGACGTCGGCCAAGACGCAAGGCGGCCTGCGGCTTCTGCTGTCTACATCGCCCGTTAACGGATCGAACAACGGCGGCGGCCTATTCGACGAATTCGGCAACCTAATCGGAGTGATGACCCAGCGCTCGCAGAACGCCGCAATCTCCGCCGAAGAGTTCTATCAGTAGCTACGAGAAGTACTTGGAGAGCGGGGTCCAGTAGTAGTCGTTCCAGCCTTGCCGGTAACGGTCCACCTGATCGGCGGGAATGCGCGACTGCCGCAGTGTGACTTGCGTACCGTCGCCAGCCGGCGCGAAACGAAGCTCCAGAATCGACGGGGGAACGCCCTGGGGCCACTCTTTGGTCGACCATTCGCAGACGATCCGCCGGCTTGGCGCGAGCTCCAGATAGCGGCCCGAGATGTAGCCATCCCAGGCTGTAAACAGGCCGCCTTCGCGTGCGTCGCCCGTCGCCGGCGCTCCGGTGAAGGCCGAATGGTGGACGGGGCTCACCAGGGCATCGTAGACCTCCACGGGCTTGCGGGCGAAGCTGACGGTCTCGGCGAGCTCCGCGGTCGCGGGCGCCGGAACCGGTCCGATGCCCTGACCCTCGCGGAGTTCTTCCAATTGCTCCACATGGCGGAAGCTATGCAAGGCGTTCGCCGACAACCACTGATACCGGTCCCATTGAATGCCGGGAATGGGTCCCTGCGCCTCGCCCCGGCGGAACGGACCGCCGTCGGTCACCACCATTTGAATCGTACCGGCTCGGCGCTCAATGTAGGCCGTAACTGCGTCCGCCAAGCCGCCAACGGGAACGGCCGGTTCGGGCGCGGCGAATCGGGTGGTGCGGTCCCGGAGCATGGAATGAATGGCCGCATCGTTTGGAGAAAAGTCGTTCGCACTCTCCGACTCCGCGGCGGCGCGGGCCGCACCGGCGGCGAGCGACTCGCCCAGGGCCAGATGCTCGAGCACCTCCGTCATCGACCAGCGATCCGCCGAGGGCTTCCACGCGAGTTGCTCCGGACTCAAGCCGCGGACACTGTCCAGTACCGCCTGACGGCCCAGACGCATCGATAGCAGCACTTCGCGCCTCTGCCGGTCGTCCGCTGTCCGGGGCGTTTTTCGCATCGCTTCCAGCCGGGCGAAACAACCGCTCCAACCTTGTCCGTGGCGGTCGCGATCCTCGGACGCCGGGAATCGTTCATGAGTCAATCGAAGCTCGGTCTCATTGCCGTCACCGTGGAACTCGACGGAAACGACGGTCTCGCCACCGCTCATCGACTCCCCCTTCCAGCGCCAGGTGTAGACCAGACGTTTCAGGGGCTCCACCTCAAGGAAAGTTCCGCGCAAGAGGAACGGCACGCCGTCCGGGGCCTTTCGCAACTTGAGCGTGTACTCGCCGCCGGGCCGAAGGTCCGTAAAGGCTTCGATGGTGTCATATCCCGGGGGGCCGAACCATTGGCAAATCTCTTCCGGATCGGTCCAAGCAGACCAGACATCGGAGACGGGCGAGCCAAACCGGCGCTCCATGTGGAGGGTCGACGACTGCGCTGTATGGGGAGCGGCGCTCATTGCTTCTTCCTTCCTTTCGCGTTCAGATGCTCGCCGAGAGCGTCCAGTTGGGTGTCCCAGAACTTGGTGTACCGGGCCACCCAGGCCTCGGCGTCGGTTAGGGGACGGGCCGCCAAGCGGCACCGGCGCTGCCTTCCCTCCACTTCCTTCACGACGATGCCCGCCGTGGCCAGAACACTGATGTGTTTGGACACGGCCGCCAGGGACATTGGGAAGGACTTCGCCAGGTCCGACACGTTCATGTTGCCGCGCGCCAGCAGCTCAATCATCTTTCTCCGGTGTGGATCGGAGAGCGCGGCGAAGGTGCGGTCAAGAGAATACTTAACCATCTGGTTGAATATTACGCCGCCCGCCCAGGCTTGTCAAGGCCGGGATTTCCGCGCCCACCTCAGCGAAACCGAAAACCCGATACAATCGCGGATCGAGATGCCCGCACGACTCACTTCTCTGGACGCCTTCCGCGGATTCACGATGATCTGGATGTTTTCCCAGAGTTTCGGGATCCATCTGTTCAAAGACCATCCAATGGTTGGGTGGCTGGCGACGCAGTTCACGCATCACGAGTGGCACGGTTACTATGCGTGGGATATGATCCAGCCGTTCTTCATGTTCATCGTGGGCGTGGCCATGCCTTACGCGTTCGAAGCCCGCCCGAACCAGCCACTGGCCCACGTGCTGAAGCGCTGTGCATTACTCATATTGCTCGGTCTGTTCGCCCGTTCGATTCGCGGGAACAAGCCGGTTTTGGATCTAATCAACGTCCTGGCGCAGATCGCGTTCACGTATTTCGCGGCTTTCCTGGTTCTTCGCCGCTCAATGAAGGTCCAGGCGCTAACGGCCCTTGGCCTTCTGGCTTTTCACACGGCGTTGTTCGTTCTCAACCAGCCGGCCGGCGCGGATTCGCCTTGGGTTCGAAACAACAACTTCGGCCAGGGATTCGACATGTGGCTGCTCGGCAAGTCCTGGGGCGGCAGCTACGCCACCATCAACTGCGTCTCGTCCGCGGCCAATACGATCTTTGGAGTGATGGCCGGATTTCTGCTCAAGACGAATCCCGCGCCAATCCGGATTCTACTCGTCGCCGGAGCGGCGGCCCTGGCCTCCGGCCTGGCACTGGACCCGTTCGTTCCGGCGATCAAGAAGATCTGGACCGCTTCGTTCGCGCTCATCAGCACGGGCTGGACGCTGTGGGTACTGGCGGGTTTCTACTGGCTCTGCGAGATCCGGCAATCGACGGGTTGGGCGAAACTCGGAGTCATCGTCGGCGCAAACAGCATATTTATCTATGTGTTCCACGAAGTGATGGAAAAGTGGTTGAATCAGTCGGCGCGGGTGTTCTTGGGATGGTCGGTCGATCTCTTGGGACCCTTCGGCGAAATGCTCATTATTTGGGCGGTCGTGGCGTTTCAGATCTACGTTTGCTGGTGGCTGTACCAGCGGCGCGTCTTTTTCAAGGTATGATCGCCGCCTCGCTGGCCGGCGCCACGGGTCTGACCGGCGGCCACCTGCTGAATCTGTTGCTGGACCACGGCGATTTCGATCCGGTCGTATCGTGCGGCCGGCGGCCCTTGCAGCGCAATCATCCCCGGTTGCGGGACATGCGGTTCGATTTCGCCGAACAGCCTCGGATCGACGTGGCGTTCTGCTGCCTGGGGACGACGATCCGGAAGGCCGGCAGTCAAGAGGCCTTTCGCGCGGTCGACCATGCGCTGGTGACCGGCTACGCCCGCTGGGCGCGTGCGTGCGGCGCCAGGCAGTTTCTGCTCGTTTCCTCGGTGATGGCTTCGCAAGGTTCGCCGAATTTCTATCTGCGGGTGAAGGCCGAGACGGAAAACGCGATAGAGGGTCTCGGTTTCGAGTCGCTGGATATCTTCCAACCCAGCTTCCTTCTGGGCCACCGGGGGGAGTACCGCCGCGGCGAGCGGGCGGGTCAAGCGGTCGTGGAGGTCCTGCAATTTGCGCTGCTCGGACCGTTGGAACGATTCCGCGGCGTTAGCGGCGGTGTGCTGGCGAAGGCGATGCTAAACCGTGCGCTGAAACCGGCGCCCGGCGTCCATCGCCACGAGTGGGGCGGGATTGTGGCCCTGGCGGCTTAGGGCTCCTCGACCGATTTCATCGACTTCAACTCCGTGGTATCGGTCGACTCCTCCTTTCGGCGTTCGTTGTCGCGGCTGATGCCCATTGGTGTGAAATGACCTTTGTCACAAGAACCGGTGCCTTGCCGACGGCCTCCTTGGTCAGTTCAATCGGGACCAAGCCCTCAATTGTGCACAGATCCTCTGGCTTAGGGGCCTAGTTCAGGCATACGCGCTTGCGGCATTTGGACTCGACACGCTCCGCCCGCGTTTCCGTTTCTATTTCTTACGCGGCACCGGGTCGAGGGATTCCGCGCCAAAGGCCGCCAGGTCCGGCGGCGGCGTTTCAACGCCGCCCTTGGGCACCTTCCACTTGCCGCTCCAGACGATGCCGTTCATCGTCAGCCGGCGGAAGTCGTCAACCTCCCAGGTACGGTAGAAGTGCGGCATTACTACGGCGAAGCCGCGGCCGCCGTCGGCCCGCTGGACGCCCCAGGCCACCACTTCCGGCTTCGGATTTTCAGGCGGCAGCATGGCCGTGGCGAGCGCGGTGACATTGGGCGCCATCCGGTTGTTGTCGGGTCCGAAATAGTTGTTGTAGTAGGGCTCCTCGGCGCGAGTGAACGGCTTCCAACCCTGTGAAACCGGGTGCGCCGGGGACTCCGGTGTAATCGTCACGGACGAAAACACACGGGCGATGGATTTGTGATGCACCGCTCCGCCCGTTGAAAAATAGCCACCCATCCATCGCAAGAGCGGATGATCCCCGGAGGACGGAACGTCCTTTGCTTGCAAACCGGTGGCATAGTGAACACAGACGAGGCCGCAGCCGCGGTTCATCATCGCGCCCAGGTCCGACATGATCCGCTCGCTGTCCGGCATGCGGAGCGGAGGGAATACGTCGCCGATAAATACGACGGTACGAACGGCGTCCAACGCAGCCTTTTCGCGCGGCCACTCCGATGTCACCGCAGCCCGGATACCGTTGATGTTCCGTGCATTTTCAAGGCAATGGCGCAGAAGGCGGCCGCCCGCAGCGACCTCATGCGTGCCCGGCGGGTGGTTGGTTGGGCCAACAACGATCAACGCTTGGGCGGGCTTGGCTCCGGCGAACGTGGCGGAGACACCGGCGCCAAGAAGGGTTCGGCGTTTCATCGCTCCACGATATCAGGCCGTGGAGCGCAAGGGAGGTTCGATTCTACAACCCAAACGCAAACAAGCCGTTCCCGGCAGCAACCAACACGTATTGCTTCCCGCCCGCCAGAAACGTGACCGGGTTGCCAAACACTGGCCCGCCGCAGGGGAACCGGTAGAGCACGCGGCCATTCCCCGCGTCGAGCGCCAGGAAGTATCCTTCTACCGTCCCGGCGAACACGACGCCTCCGGCCGTCGACAAGATTCCCGACCACGGCGGCGCCTGCAGTTCGAATGCCCAACGCCGCTCCCCGGTCAACGGATCCAGCGCCTGAATCGAGCCCTTCGGTTCGATCCCGTTAATGCCTCGGATGCCGCCGGCCGAGAACCACTCGCCGGCTACGAACTTCCCGTTTTCGGCCCGGAACGTCGACCCCTCCTCGCGGGTCGAGACGTAAAACAGATTCGTCAACGGACTCAGCGATGGACTGAACCAATTCGTTCCGCCGTGAACGCCGGGATACACCGCCACTTCGCCATTCTTCGGAGGCGCCAGACCCGGTACAAGGATTGGCCGGCCTTTATCGTCCAGCCCCTTCGCCCAGGTTTGCTTAGCAAACTCCCGCGCGTGCAGAAACTCGCCCGTCACGCGGTCGAGGACGTAATAGAACGCATTCCGGTTCGCCCACAGCAGCAGCTTTCGCATGCGGCCGCGAAACTCCAAGTCCGCCAACACCGGCACCTGGTTCGAGTCCCAATCGTGGACATCGTGCGGCGTGAATTGAAAATGCCATTTGAGCTTCCCGGTATCGGCGTCGAGCGCGACGACCGAATCGGAATAGAGGTTATCCCCGAGACGGTAGTCGCCGTCGTAGTCGGGCCCCGGATTCCCGGTTCCCCAATAAATCAAGTTCAACGTAGGATCAAACGAGCCCGTCACCCACGTCGTCGCGCCGCCGGTCTTCCAGCTATCGCCCTTCCAGGTTTCATTACCTGGTTCGTCCGGACCCGGAACCGTGTAGAACCTCCACTGCCGCTTGCCCGTAGCGGCGTCGTAGGAGTCGATGAAGCCGCGCACTCCGTACTCGCCGCCGGCGACACCCACCACGACCGAGTTCTTCACAACCAACGGCGCCGCAGTCAACGCTTGTAACTCTCGACGGTGACGTCGAACTTCACCGATCCGTTCCTCGCATCGAGCGCCACCAGATGTGCGTCGAGCGTTCCCAAGTAGAGGGTGTTGCCCAAAATGGCCAAGCCGCGGTTCACCTGGCCGCAACACACCCGCAAATCCGGTGGCAGACTGCGACGGTACTCCCACAGCGGCCTGCCCGTCTTTCCATCGAGGGCCACGACGCGATTCGCAGGCTCGGAAACGTACAAGACCCCATCCAGCGCAAGGGCCGAAACTTCGAATTTGTTGGTGTCCCGCGCCTGGTACACCCATTTCGGCTGCAATAGAGGGGCATTGACGGTCGAGATGGACGTCAAGCGGCTGAACCGCGCAGAGTCGTATCCACCTGAATAGGTGAGCCAATTGCCAGGCTCGGCCGCCGCCGCGTCGCGAATCCGTTCGTATGTCACCTGCCCGAAGGCGGCGCACGCCGCCAAAGCAAAGATTGCACGAGTCATCGCTGCCCTCGCAAAGATGTCAAATACGCCACTACGTCGGCCAACTCGTCGGTGGTGAACCGGTCGCGGTAAGAAGGCATCACCGTTCGCCCCGCTCGACGTTCGATCTTCGACAACTCGGACTTTTCGAGCGAATGGACGCGCCCGTCGGCGGCGCGCAACTGCACCGTAAACGGATCTTCGTTCATCCGCAGACCTTCGATTACGGCGCCGCCGGCGGTCGTCACGCGCAGCGACTGAAAGTCGTCCTTGATCGGGATGTACCAATGGAACATGGCGTACCGGTCTACGATCTGCCCTTCCGGGTCGACGATAGCCGCGCGCAACAGCGCCGCGCCCCGCGTTAATCCGGCGCGAGACAGGTCCGGACCCGAGACGCCACCCTCGCCCAGGATCGTGTGACATCGCAGACAACCCCCCTTCCCGCGCACCAATGCAGCGCCGCGCGCAGCCCCCGCTTGCGGCCCCGTGGCGCGCCCGGCGGCGAGCCCTTGCACGTACTCAATCAGCAGCCGGAGCTGCGCACCGTTCAGTCCAAAGGCAGGCATGGCGGCGCCAGGAATGCCCGTGGAGATAATTCCGGCGAGCGTTGCCGTGTCGGCGCCCCGGCGAAGTTCGAAGAGGTTTGGCCCCTTACCGCCCTCGCCCGCGGCCCCATGGCACGGCGCGCAATTCCGGCGGTAGACCTCGTGCGCCGGCTCCTGCGCGGTCAGGCCGAGCGCCGCGCATGTGACAAGTGTCCAGAGTCGTACCATCGGCCAACATCGTACCAGACGGGCCTCGGAGCCGCTTCCCGCTACAACGCCAGCTTGGGCGCCATCATCCACTTCAAGACGCCGCGCGGCCGGGCGCCAAATTCGAAGACGTCGATGCGGACCAGCGCGCCCTTTTTGAAGTCGACCGCGAGTTCCGGGGTTCCAAGCAGAAAACCGGTCATGCCGCTCATGTGCGGTTCGTGGCCAACCAGCAACAGGTTCGGAACCGATCGAAGCGACCGCACCTCGGCCCACGTATCCACCGGCGATGCCATGGGAATCAGGGCGGTCGACGGGACGAGCGGGTCGGTGTACCCGAGAATGTCGGCCGCGATCTCCGCGGTTTGGCGGGCCCGCACGTAGGGGCTGGTGACAATGACCGACGGAACGACCTCGGCGGTGCGCGCACGCTTCAGGATCTCGCGCAGGCGTTTGCTACCCTCGGGCGTTAGCGCACGTTCAGCGTCCGGGCGGCCGGGGCGGGCATCTTCGGCGATGCCATGCCGGAGGAGGTAGATTTGCATGGACTGTCGAAGCTGTTCCCATTCTGTCATACTCGACGTTTTTGGCGATGCACTCAATTCTTCAGCGGGAACACTGGCCCGCATTGGCCGCCGGTGGAGCGCTGGCACTCAGCGTCGTCTCCATCGCGGCCTCGCAGACTCTGCTTGGGGTGGCGATTCTATTGACCTTTCGGCGCTGGCACAACGCCAAATACCCGCCCGGCGCCTTGCTGCTGCTTGTCTTTTTCGGGTTGACGCTCGCCGCGGCGGCGGCATCGCCGGTCCCGCAAATGGCGTGGCCGCAGATCCGAAAATTTTACGTCTATCTCATCGTTCCCTGTGTCGCCGCCTCGTGCGCGGGTCAATTGCATGCCCGGACGATCCTTGGCACAATGGGCGCGGCCGGCGCGTTGTCGGCCATTTGGTCATTCGTTCAATATGCCAAGCGCTACCAGGGCGCGCAGGCGGCCGGCACACCGTTTCCGGCGTTCTACATCAATGACCGGATTACTGGATTCATGAGCCACTGGATGACGTTTGCCGGAACCATGTTGTGCGTGGGGCTGTTCGCGGCGGCCTACGTTCTCTTCCACCGGCCCGTGCGCTGGCGCGTGGCGCTGCTCGCCGCCATGGCGGCCGTAGCCATCAACCTTGCTTGGACGCGCGGGGTGCTAATTGGCGCCGCAGCGGGCGGGCTTTATCTCATCTGGTTCTGGCGCCGAAGCCTGGTCCTGGCCACCCCGTTCCTCGCAGCGGGAGCGTTCTTCGTCATGCCGGAGCCGGAGCAGGCACGGATCGTGTCGATCCTAAAGCCCCGAGGCGAATTGGATTCCAATTCTCACCGGGTCGCTCTGTTTCGCACGGGCGTGGAGATGATCAAAGACAACCCGCTCCTCGGCGTTGGACCGGAACAGATACGCCGCGAATTCGAGCGCTACGCTCCGGAAGACATTCCGCGCCCGATTCCGCGCCATTGGTTTATCGGCCATCTGCACAACATCTACATCCAATTCGCCGCCGACCGGGGCCTTCCCGCCATGTTCGCAATCATCGGGTTTGTACTGTGGAATCTCTGGGCGAAGTCCCGCCAGGCGCGTACAGCGCCCGTCGAAACGCGCTGGATCTATCGCGGCTCAGCCGCATTTCTAATCGGACTGTTGGTAGCCGGCGTGTTTGAGCATAACCTAGCCGACAGTGAGATTCTGATGCTCACTTTGGGCGTAATTGCGCTGCAACCGAACGCGGCGCGTGACATCTTATAGACATATGGCACCGGTATCCATCCAGATCGACGGGATGCATTGCAACGCTTGCGTGACACGCGTCGAGCGTGCGCTGTCAAAGGTCGAGGGAGCGTCCGATGTGACGGTGACCGTTGGTTCCGCGACGGCGGCCGGCGCTCCAGCGCAGGCTTTGCTAGACGCCATCGTGAAGGCCGGCTACACGGCTCGGGTAACCGCCCCGTAACGATGGCGGCGCGCCAAATTCTACTTCCGATTCAAGGCATGTCGTGCGCGGCCTGCGTGGGGCATGTCGAAAGGGCCCTGTTGGCCGTGGATGGTGTCCAGACGGTGCGGGTGAGCCTGTTGACCAACGACGCTCGCGTCGAAATGGACAAGGACGTACCGTGGGAAACCTTGGCAAAAGCGGTGGACGGTGCAGGCTACGAAGCCGCGGCGGCGGTGGAATGGAAAGACGAGTATCCTGGCTTGGTTCGTGCGGCGGGCCTGACGCTTTTGGCCGGCCTTGCGGCGATGGCGGCGATGCCCTTTTCGGATCATCATTCGACCGGCATGAAGTGGCTGCAGTGGGCCGCCGCGACGCTGGTGATGGCCGGGCCGGGCCGCGGCTACTACGTGCGTGCCGTGCAGGGACTTCGGCATGGCCGTATGGACATGAGCACGCTGATCGCCGTTGGTACAGGCGCCGCCTATCTCTACTCCCTCGCCGCGACGGTGCTGTTTCATGGGCATGTCTACTACGAGGCCGTAGTCTTCATCATCGCGCTCGTGCTGGTTGGGAAAGTCTTTGAACTGCGCGCACGGCGCCAGACGGCATCGGCCTTGGAGAGCCTGGTGAAATTGCAGCCGGCCACGGCGATTGTCCTGCGCGACGGCGGGCAATCCGAAGTTCCGGTGCACGAGGTCCGCGCCGGGGACCTGGTACTGCTGCAACCGGGCGCGCAGGTGGCGGTCGACGGGATTGTGGACAGCGGGGACTCATCGGTGGACGAATCGATGCTCACCGGCGAACCGGTTCCAGTGTGGAAAACGGCGGGAACGCGAGTGTCGGCGGGAACACTGAACGGGCTGGGCGCCCTGAAGGTGCGAGTGACGGCTACGGGCGCGGCAACAACCGTTTCGCAAATTGCGCGCGCGATGCGGGAGGCGCAGGCCACCCGCGCGCCCATTCAGCAATTGGCCGATAAGGTCAGCTCGATCTTCGTACCCGCCGTTATGGGCATCTCGCTTTTGACGCTTCTGGGCTGGTTGGGTCAAGGGGCCGAATGGGGCGAGGCCGTCGCCAATGCCGTGGCCGTACTGATCATCGCCTGCCCGTGCGCCATGGGCCTGGCGGTGCCGGCCGCGGTGATGGTCGCCACCGGCCGGGCGGCCCAGTTTGGCGTGTTGATCAAGGGCGGCGAAGCATTGGAACGCCTGGCGGATATCGACACCGTCGTGCTGGACAAGACGGGCACGATTACCGAAGGGCGGCCGGTTGTGACCGAATTTAGCGGCACACCGGAGGACTTGCCGCTGATCGCGGCCGTGGAAGCGATGTCGGAGCATCCACTGGCGCGGAGTGTCGTGACCTATGCGGGCGGTGGTGGCGGCGCAACGGCCTTTCAAGCGCATCCGGGCCGGGGCGCTGAAGCCACAGTGCAAGGCCGGCGCGTGCGGGTTGGCCGTCCGGATTGGCTAGGGGTAGACTCCGCCGCGCCTATTTCCGCGACGATCGACGGCCGGCCGGCCGGAGTTTTCAGCGTGGAGGATCCGGTACGACCGTCGTCCAAAGGTGCAATCGCGCGCATGCGGGCCGAGGCGTTGGACGTCGCGATTCTGACCGGCGACGCCGAAGCGGCGGCACAGCGCGTGGCCGGGGAGACCGGGATCGGCCGCGTGTTCGCGCGCTTGCTTCCGGCGGAGAAGCTGGAGCGCATTCGCGAGATGCAGGCGGGCGGCCGCAAGGTGTTGATGATCGGCGACGGCATTAACGATGCGCCGGCCCTGGCAAAGGCGGACGTCGGAATGGCGATGGCCACCGGCGCGGATATCGCCGTGGAAGCCGGCGACGCCACGCTGCTGCGCGCCGACTTGAACGCCGCCGTGGATGCGATTCGCCTGGCGCGCGAGGCCAAGCGTGTGATGAAGAGCAACCTGTTCTGGGCCTTCGCCTATAACGCCGTGGGCATTCCTGTGGCCGCGCTCGGTTTCCTGAACCCGATTGTGGCGAGCGCGGCGATGGCGTTCAGTTCGGTGAGCGTGCTGGCCAATAGCCTGCGGCTTCGCGGAAGATAGCGAAACCTCGCCGGTAAATCGCGCGTCCGCACAACATATGCGGCTGGCGCTTTATCTGATCGCAATCCCACTCGCGGCCCAGATGTCCGAGGAAAAACGGCAAGCCCAAGCCGCCGCCCTGGAGAAACTGGCGGAGGTGCGGAACGTCCCAATTGCCGTCGAGTACTTTCAACGATTGACTCCGATCATTGGGCAAAGAGTGGTTCTGGCCGATTGGAACGGCCGCTCCGAGCCGGTGCCGTTGGCGCACGGCGTTATCCTTGTGCCGCCGGAATTTCTTGCGCTCATGCGAGACGAGGCGGAGTTCGTTCGCGCGTTGCGCCACATGGCCGCACATATCGTCCTGAAGCACGGCACGCTGCCGGGCAGCCAGGGTTGGATCGTCTGGCAGACGGATTTGCACGGGAGTGGAAATCTGGTCCCGATGGCCCTGCGCTCCAAGGTGGCCGAGTGGGAACGCGAAGCCGAGGCGCTGGCGCAAACGCAAACAGTTCCTGAAGTGGCCCCGGCCGGGTTCGAGGCGGCTCGCGAGGCCGTTACCAGGCGTCGCAAACCACCCAGCCTACGCTCGAAGTGATTCGCGGATTCTGCGGGCCACGGCGGGCCCAACCTCGGCGGCCAAGGCCTCCTCGGGTGCCGCCTTCACCCGATCCACGCTGCCAAAGGTCTTCAAGAGCTTCTGCACCGTCCTGGGACCCACCCCTTCAATTTCGAGGAGTTCCGAGCGCAGCCGCGCCGAGTCGCGCCGGTTTCTGTGGAAACTGACGGCGAAGCGGTGGGCTTCGTCGCGGACGGTCTGCACGAGATGCAAAACGGGATGGAAGCGGTCCAGAACGATAGGCTCTTCCTCCGAGCCGTACACGTAGATCCACTCCTCTCGCTTGGCGATGGAGGCCAAAGGCTGATCGGTAATTCCAATCGACTCCAACGCGGCAGCGGCCGCGTGCAACTGGCCCAGGCCGCCGTCGATCAGGACCAGCCCCGGCCTGGGACCCTCCTGCGAATACCGGCGCGTGACCACTTCGCGCATGGAGGCGAAATCGTCGTTGCCCTCCACGGTTTTGATGATGAACTTCCGGTAGTCCGCCTTCTTCATGCGCCCGTTTTCCCAGACGACCATCGACGCCACCTTGTCAGTGCCTTGGACATGGGAAATGTCGAAGCACTCAATCCTCGGCGGGTGGAGGGGAACGCCGACGGCGTCCTCAAACGAGGTCAGAATCGTCTTTGAGGACGGCTTCAGCACCCGGAAACGCGCGTCGAAACAGTGCTTCGCGTTGGTTGCCGCCAATTCATACATCGCCCGTTTCTGTCCGCGCTGCGGGGTGTGGATCTCGATGTTGCGGCCTCGCCTTTCGGTCAGAAGAGCCTCCAGCGCCTCGCGATCCTCGAAATCCGCGGGAACGTGAATGATGGACGGGATGTACTGTTGATCCAGATAGACCTGCTTGAGCAGAGCGGCCATGAATTCGGAGGGCTGAAACTCGTGCTGGTCCTCCCAATAGAATTCGCGCCGGTCGACAATTCGGCCGTTGCGCAGGTGGAACAGGTTCACGGCGATAAGCGGCGGTTCGGCGTAGTAGGCGAATATGTCGATGTCATCGCCGGAGGCCGCGGCCATTTTCTGGCGGCCCTCCATCTCCTCAACCGTACTCAGAACATCACGCAGTGCAGCGGCCTCCTCAAAGCGCAGGCCGTCCGAGGCCGCCCCCATTCGGGTCCGTAATTCGCCAGCCAAGTCACGCAGCTTTCCGTCGAGGAAAAGCTTCACGTTCCGCACCTGGGCGGCGTAGAAGTCGTCCGTCGTCAGCCCGGCCGCGCAAGGCCCCAGGCAGCGATGGATATGGAACTGCAGGCACGGATTCGGATGCAGGCGGGTCAGATCGATCTTGCAGGAGGGAATCCGGAAGTGGCGGTGGATGAAGTCTACCGCCCGATGCGCCAGATTGCCCGGAAAATAGGGCCCGAAGTACGACGCGCCGTCCTTACGCAACCGCCGGGTGACGAAGACGCGCGGGTATTTCTCGTTCGTCACCTTGATGTAGGGATAGGTTTTGTCGTCGCGCAGGAGGATGTTGAAGCGCGGCTTGTACTGTTTGATGAGATTGTTCTCAAGCGCGAGCGCCTCCTTTTCGTTGTCGACGAGTATGTAGTCGATGTCACGGGCTTCGGAGATGAGGGTGCCCGTCTTCGAGTCCGTCAGCCGGTCCTCGGAAAAGTAGTTCCGGACGCGCGCGCGCAAGCTCTTCGCCTTGCCGACGTAGATTACGCCGCCGTATGCGTTCTTGTACAGGTAAACGCCCGGCAACAGCGGTAACTGCGAAACTTTGTCTTTGAGATCCATCGCGGAATCGGGCGGTATACTCAAATTGTGGCACGTGGAATTTTCATCCTAGTGTTCGGTGCCAGCCTCTTTGCGCAACAGCCTCAGGAGCCGCCGGAGGAAGACTCCACTCTGGTCGAGAAGACCAACTACGCATTCAACCCATTGCAGGCGGAGAAAGAACTGAAGATCGGCGACTTCTACATGAAGAAGGCGTCGTACAAAGCAGCCACCTTGCGCTACCGCGAAGCGACGAAATGGAACCCTGGGTATGCCGATGCGTGGCTAAAGCTCGGCGCCTGCCTGGAAAAGGCCCGTGACGCAAAAGGCGCCAGGGAGGCGTACGCGAAGTACCTGGAACTCGCGCCCGACGCCAAGAACGCGGCGGAGATCAAGAAGAAGCTTTAGCCGGGCGGCCGCTGTACGCTTTCGCGCAATAGATGGTCCTGCCGGCTTCGAACTTCCCGAAGGCTGCACACGCTGTCTCCATCGCGGCATTCCATGCCCGCAGGCTAGTTTGCACGGCGATGGATTCAATCATTCGGATGTTTTTCGAGATCCCGTCCGGGGCGGAAGGTTGAGATATACTACCTCCGTTCTGGGAGACCAGAACGGAGTTGCCATTCAGACTTTGCGCCCAAGGAGTCCTTCCACATGCGTTCCCGCCTTCCGGTCTGCCTCGCCTTCGCAACCCTTCTTCCCGTCTCGGCCCAACAGGACCAGGGACAGATCGCCGGCACCGTGCTTGACGCCAGTCAGGCCGCTGTGGCCGGAGCACGGGTTACCGCAGTCAGCACACAAGGTGTGTCCCGCACGGCAGACACAGGTGATAAAGGGTCCTATGTCATCACGAACATCCCCGTGGGACTCTACGAACTCAGCGTGCAGGCCCCGGGCTTCAAGCGCTTTGTCCGCACCAGCGTAAAGGTCGACGTCGCCACACGAACAACGGTTGACGTCGGCCTGGAACTAGGCGTTGTCAGCGAATCGGTGACGGTGGAGGCATCCGGCGTCCAACTCGCGCAGGAGACGGCACAGATTGGCCGCGTGGTGGAATCCCGCCAGATCACCGACCTGGCCTTGAACGGACGCAACCCCATCAATCTCGCCCTACTCAAAGCCGGAGTCGTCGGCGGTAACTTTAACAACTTCAACCCCAACAACCTGCACGAAAGCTTCTCGATCAACGGCGGCCGCCGAAACGGCAATAACATTACGATTGACGGAGTCAATGCCATGCGGACACGCGGTGACTTCACCGGCTCCGCCCAGGTCGGCCTGCTGAACGTCGACACGATTCAGGAGGTGCAGCTTCTGACGTCCACCTATCCGGCCGAATACGGCCGCGCGATGGACGGCCAGCTGCGTTTTGTAACGAAGAGCGGCACGAAGGACTTCCACGGCACCGGCTGGTGGTTCTTTCGTAACTCCGTTCTCGACGCCAACAGTTGGACGCGAAATCAGAGTCCCGTACGCGACGACAACCGCCGCGCCGCTCCCTTCCGTTTCAACCAGCCCGGCTACGCCATTGGCGGACCGATCTACATCCCCGGCAAGTTCAATACGAATCGCGACAAACTCTTCATCTTCGGTTCGCAAGAATGGCTGGCCTGGCGCCGGGAGCAAACCTCTACAGCCACCGTGCCTTCCATGGCCATGCGCCGGGGCGACCTCTCGGAACTCCTCAACGCGGCCAACCCGTTCTTCCGCCGTGTACGGGTTGCCAACGACCCATTAGGCGGCAATGCGCCTTTCCCCGGCAACATCATTCCCGCCGCGCGCCTGAGTGTCAATGGCACAGGAATTCTGCGCGCTTATCCCGAGCCGACGCCTGGATTCCTGCAAGGCACCGCTAACTGGATTAAGACACTCCCCAACCCGCGCCAGAGCCGCAAAGATACGTTTCGCGTCGATTCCTATCACGGCAAACACCGGATCAACTTCACCGGCAACAACTATCTCCACTTTGAAGACGCGCCCTTCGTCACGGGAATGGACCGTTCCAACTCCAAGTGGGACCGCCCGAACCAGACGGGCGCCATCAACGTGACCACTACCTGGTCGCCTACCATCATTTCGGATTTCACTTTTACCGCCGCCAACGACATCGTCTATATCGGGATCTACGAGAGCGAAGGCGTCGCCCGCTATCTCCGCAACCTCTACGGTCTGAACTTCCCCTACATCGTACCTGGCAATAAGCGTATTCAGGAGCGCATCCCGCGCGGCTTGATCAACGGCTTTGCCACGCTGGATGGCTCCTCGCGTCCGGTAAGTTCGTCGGGTCCCATGTTCATGTGGTCCGGAAACATGACTTGGGTGCGAGGTTCCGCGCACACCATCAAGTTCGGCTCTTGGTTCGCGCACGATCAGCAGAACAATAACGATCAGAGCGGTGCTCAGCAGAACGGTGAGTTCAACTTTCTCGACACAGGCCACCCGGCCACCTCCGGCCTGGCGATTGCCAATGCGGCTCTCGGCTACTTCGACGTCTACACCGAACAAGGTCCGGCCGCGTATACCCTTCTGCGGAGCAACTCGGTCGAGTCCTACATTCAAGACACCTGGCGCGCCAGCAAGAACCTGACGCTCGAACTCGGTGTTCGTCACTCGTACCACCAGCCGTGGTATGCGAAATGGAATGACATCGCCAACTTTGACGCACGCTACTTCGACCGTTCGCGCCGGGCCGTGATCGACCGGGCGGGCGGTTTCATCGTCTCGGGAGATCCATATAACGGCATCGTTCTCCCTGGCAACGGATTTCCGGATTCGGCCAGAGGCCGCGCAAACGGCGCCACGCTTCCGAACGTACAGAGGCTCTTCCAAGGTTTGCCGCGTGGCTTCGCCGACTCCTACGGCAACGCGTTTGCGCCGCGAGCCGGCATCGCCTACCGGCTGGGCGGCAAGACCGTCGTTCGCGCCGGAGGCGGCCTTTTCCATCACCGCCAGATGCACAATCAAGGCTCACTGTTCCGTAACGCGCCCAACCAGATTCAGGTGCAGGTATTCAACGGCGACGTCGACCGTCCCGGCGGAGCTACCCGGCGAGACTTTCCTTTCTACATCCGCGGTATCGATCTGCGGTTCAAGTACCCGTCCGCCTACAGCTATAGCCTGTCGGTTCAGCGTGAGCTTCCCGGCTCAATGCTCGCGGAGATCGCCTATGTCGGCAAGTCCGGCGTGAATCAGGAACGTACGCGTAACATCAACCAGATGACCGCCGGCACTCTGCAGGCCAACCCCGGCGCGAATGCGAATTTCCTGCGGCCGTACCATGGCCTTGGCCAGGTGGACGTCACAACGCGCGATGGCCACAGCAACTATCAGTCCTTACAGATGAGTCTGGACCGCCGTTTCCGCGGCGGCCTCAGCTTCGGCGTCAGCTACACGTTCTCAAAAAACATCAGCGATATCCTTACCCCGTTTGACGCCTATCGCAACGTCCGTTCGCTCGACGACATGGACCGTCCTCACCTGCTGAACCTCAACTATATCTACGAATTGCCGTTCTTCAAGAGCGTTACCGGCTGGAGGGCGAATGCGCTGCGCGGCTGGCAGCTTTCCGGCGTGGTGTTCTTCCGCTCGGGTTCTTTGATGTCGGTGGTTGACGGCGTCGACGTCGCTGGCGTGGGCCAGGGCAGTGCCAATCAGCCGTGGAACGTCACCGGCAGCATCGTCCAGAGTGACCGCGGCCTGGGCAAGCGTTGGTTCAATGCCGACGCCTTCACCGTTCCACGCGCGGGCACATTCGGCAACGCGGGCCTCAACATCATCCGCGGCCCGGGCTTCCAGAACTGGGACGTCGCGCTCTTCAAGACGCTGCGCATCAATGAGCGGGTCCAGTCGGACCTGCGCTTCGAGGTCTTCAACTTCCCGAACTATCCGCTGCTGAGTAATCCGGCAGTTAGCCCGCGCGCGGGCAACTTCGGCGTGATCACCTCGAAGTACAGCGAACGCAACGTTCAATTGGGCTGGAAGCTTCGTTTCTAAAACAACTCGCCCACCGGTTCGCCAGTCGTATCCTCGAACGAGTTCGCGATCTTGATCGGGCGGCCGATTGGCGTCATGTACTCGCGGTGCCAGTCGATGCCCATGGCCTTGTAAACAGTCGCGAACAGGTCGCCGATAGATGTCTTGCGTTCCACCACATTCGCTGCGCGTTCATCGCTCTTTCCGACTGTCAGGCCGGTCTTCAAACCGCCACCGCCGATTGCGAGCGACCAGCATTTCGGCCAATGATCGCGCCCCAACGCGGCATTGATGTGCGGCGTGCGGCCGAACTCACCCATAACGACGATCATGGTCTCCTGGTAGAGCCCACGCGCGGCCAAGTCGTCGATCAACGCCGATAGGCCACGGTCGAGCGGCGGCGTAAGGCGATCACGATGCAGACGGTCGTTGTCCGAGTGCGTGTCCCAAGAACTGCCGTGATATCCGGCGGCGGTGACGAATCGCGTGCCCGCTTCCACCAGGCGCCGCGCCAGCAGAAGGCTTTGGCCCACGCTATCCCTGCCGTAGTTGTCGCGTGTCTTGGCGTCCTCCTTCGAAAGGTCGAAGGCGTCGCGAACGCTGGGCGTCAATAGCATCTCCAGCGCCTTGGTCTGGAACGCGTCAAGCTTGGCGTGTTCCGCGCTCTCCACCCGGGCCCGGTACTCTTTCTCCACGATGCGCCGGAAGGCCTGGCGGCTGTCGATAGCGGCCGGGGTCACGGATTTCGGCAGACTCATGTCGGCAACTTCAAAATTGCCCTTGGCCGGGTCCGGCACCAGCATGGGGTCGTAGTCCGCGCCGAGAAAGGCCGACCGGAAGTAGTCCTCGTACTGCCGTCCCGACTCCCATTTCGGCACGATCGCGTAGGGCGGCATGGCGTTCTTCGCGCCCAGTTCCTTGCCCACGATCGCGCCCAGACTCGGGAACTGCATGGCCGGGTTGTGGAGATGGCCGGTCGCCGCGTAGTGGACCGCCTGCGGATGATCGTCGCCAAACGAACTCATGGAACGGATCAACGCCAGTTTGTCCATCCGCTTGGCCAGCTTCGGCAGCAGCTCGGATACCTGAATGCCTGGGACATTGGTGGCGATCGGCCGGAAGCTGCTATTTGGCTTCGGGTCGAAGGTGTCCATCTGTGCGGGACCACCCTCCAGCCACAGCAGGATGCACGACTTCGCCTTAGCCGGCGCGGCTTGCAGACGCAGCGACGATGCGAGATTCAGGCCGAAGAATCCGAGCGAACCGGCGCGAACGTAGTCGCGGCGGCTCCAGGTGGGTCGGGTGGAAAACATGCGCCTCCTCTAGTGATTCTCGGCGAACTCGCGTGAACTGATGATAGCCCAAACTAGATCCTGAATGGCCTGTTCCCGGTTTGCGGTGGCGGCGAGGATACGGTCCAACGCCGCCAATTCCTCGGCCGATGGCTTGCGGGAGAAGGCGGCAGCGTAGAACTCGGAAACGATTTCGGCGTTCGAGGCGCCGCGCCGCACCAGCGCTTGGGCGCGCGAACCTTCGCCCCAGAGGCGCTGGTTGTAAGTCGTACCGGCAAGCAGATGGAGCGCCTGCGCAAGCTTCGGCGAGGCATCCCGTTCCGGTACCGAGTACCGGTTGGGCCTTCCGTACGCATCGAAGAATGGCGATGCGTAGATGTCGGTTTCCTTCAACTCCACCGCGCGGGTGCCGATTGGGGTCTTGCCGCCGCGCCACTCGCCACGATTGGTTCCGACGGTGAAGCGCTCGCGAACACCGGTGACATCGCCGATGGCGTCCAGCAAAATTTCGGCGTCCAACGCGCGCGGCTGCGAATGGGAAAAGTTGATCCGGTCGGCTTTGTTCGAAGCGTTCGGCGTACTCGAAAGCTGGTAGGTTCGCGAATTGGCGATCCAGCGAATCAGGTTCTTGAACCGGTAACCGCCGCGGACGAATTCGGCCGAGAGCTTGGCGAGCAACTCCGGGTGGCTCGGCGGATTCGTGGATCGAAAATCGTCAACTGGGTTCACGAGGCCGCGCCCGAAGAAACCGCTCCACACACGATTGACGGCGGCTTCGGCGAAATAGGGGTGGGACGTCATCCAGGCGGCGAGTTCGCGGCGCGGGAACTCCGTCGTTTCG
Source organism: Acidobacteriota bacterium (assembly GCA_016871155.1). Taxonomy (GTDB): domain Bacteria; phylum Acidobacteriota; class Terriglobia; order Bryobacterales; family Bryobacteraceae. Next base: position 47,283 of record VFZO01000005.1, read on the forward strand.
AAGGGAAACACTTTGCCGTCGAGCAGCGCCGGCTGCACTTTTTGTTTCGTCCGGGGATGGTAGACGCCCAAGGGCGTGGGCACCGGCACGTCGGCCGCTACCTCCTTGCCCTGCGGAAAATCGAAGATCACGGAATCCGGATTGCCGCCCAACTTGAACATCGGGCCGAAGAACGCCGTCAGCCCCCAGAATTGGTTCTGCGTCCACTCCTCATACGGATGGTCGTGGCATTGGGCGCAATCCAACCGCCGTCCAAGGAACACACGCATCTGCTCACCCATCATGTTTTCGGCGGGAGGCACCACCAGGTAGGGCAGGTAATGCCGCGACGCCGGACTGTACCCCTGTGCGGCGATGCGTTCGGCGGCCACTTCGCTGTAGGGACGGTCGCGCTCGATGGCGTCACGAATCCACTCCGAATACTGTTGGGTCCACTTGGGATTGATACCGACGGGGAAGATGGAAACGCGGAACACATCGGAGAGCCGGAATGTCCAGTAGTCAACGTATTCGGGCGACTCCAGAAGGGTATCGATCAGCTTTGCGCGCTTGCGTGGATCCGTGTCCGCCACGAACTCGGCGACTCGCGACGGCGGCGGAATGCGGCCGGTGATGTCCAGACAGACACGGCGGATGAATTCACCGTCCTGCGACAACGCCGAAGGAACGATGTTGAATCGGCGCAGCTTGGCGAACACCTCGTCGTCGATAAAGCCGTTCGATGCGGTCTTTGGGTAACTGGGCACCGCCGGGCCAACTACGCCCACGCCCACGCGAACGCTGCGTCCTGCGGCCTTGATCAAAACAGCCGATTCACCCGCGGCCTTCGTAGTCACCGTGCCCGAGGCGCTGACGCTGGCTATGTCGGTATCGCTCGCCGAAAAAGAGACGCGGTGGGTAAAGTCTTCGCGATGTCCGTCGGCGAACTCCGCCGTCACGAGGATGCGTTGCGTACGCCCCGGCGGCAGAACGATATCGCGCGGAAACGTCTCCAGCTTGACGATGCGCCCGGCATTCCCCACGGCCGCCGCTTCACCGAACGGAGCGCCCGCGCGGATCCATTGCAGAATCGCCGTGTAGTCATCGGAATCCTTGGCGAATCGCTGACCGCCGCCGTGCGGCATCTCCATGGAAGCCTTGCGGAGCAACAGACTTTGTTCGGGAGACGCGAGATCGATCCGGGACACCTTCGGCCCACCGGACTCAGAGGACAGGACCTGGAATATGCCGCCCTCGACGATCCAACGATAGTCTTCCTTCGGATGAATCGCGTTGTCGGAAAGTTTGAAGCCTGCCTGGCCTTTTACGCCACCGTGGCAGCGAGCGCCGCTGCAACCGCGCCGGGTCAGGATTTCGCCGATATCGCGGGCGAAGCTGAACGGTTTGGTCTCGGCGGAGCGCTCAACTTTAACCACTGCCGCCGCCGATTTCCCTCCTACCGAAACGTTCAAACTGGTGACGCCATCCGAATTGGCGAAGAGGCGGCTCTCCTTCAACGCCGCCACGCGGACATCCTTCACGGTGAAAACCGCTTCGGCGGTCAGGTCGGCCTCCGAACCATCACGAAGGGTCCCAAGCGCGACGAACTGTTGCGACGCGCCTTTGCCACGCAGCGCCGCCTGGGCCGGCACCACCCGCACGTTCACAAGCTCCGGAACGGCCGCGGTCACCGCGCCGCCGAATAGGAAAACGGCCAGTGACTTCATGCGCCTCCCTTAACCACCATGATAGGAATTTCTTTCACAAAGATACGCGCTCCCAGCTTGCCGCCCACCACTGGTTGTGCATGGACACGGCCGACAACCGGCAGCCGGGTCAATGGCGCGGCGTCTCCGGGCGCCAGAACGATGGTCGCTTTCTGGCTCTTAGTGGCGAACCGTTCGCGCTTTGCCATCGACTCCTGAGGAGGACTGTCCGGCTCCACCTCGGTCGCCGGCATCGCCCGCACGCCGTCCGGCAGGCCGTCGATCGACAAAATCACGAAGCCTTCGTAACCTTCCTCCTGATCGGTTACGACGCTCAACTTACTCGCTTTGCCCACTTCCAGGTTCAAAGCGTCGGCGGCGATTTTCACCTCGCCCATGTGACCCAGTTGCGGCCGTACCAGGACCTTGTACTTCATCCCGGCATCTCCGTAAGCGGCTGTAATGTCGCGAATCTCCAGAATAAAATCACCGCCGCGCGGAAAGGAGAACATCGTCTTCGGCCGGATCTGCTTTGAGGCGTTGCCATTCGAATTGACGTTGGAAAAGACGTTCGTGAAGGCCTCGACGCCGTCGGAGTCGAGCACGCGCAGATACGGATTCATGAGCGGCAGCGTTGTTTCCGGAGTCTCGATCTCGAACGCTAGCTTGTCGCCCTCCTTGGCGGAGAAACGAACGCGATCGACATCGCCCGGACGTTCGATCGCACCTGTTACCAGCGCCGGAACTGGAATTGCAGGTGGAACCACTGGCACCTGCGAGGGCTCCGCGTCGGCGTCAACAATGGGGATGGGTTTGGCAGCCGCGGGCGCCGCCCGCGCCGCCAGTTCCGTCATCCGGTCCGTGGTCAGGGACCGCGTCCAACTGCGCTCCGTCCAGTCGTTCGCCTTTTCCGCGCTGCGGGCCGGTCCCTGGTGAATGCGCAGAGTGTATTCCTGCCCGGGACCGCCGTGCCCCCAGAACCCATTCACTCGGAGGAAATACTCGCCGGCCTTCTCGAACCTGTGGGTCAACGAGACCTCCGTCGTCAGGTTCGGATAGGATACGGCTTCGTCGGAAAACGCGATGCGTATGGGCCGCTCGGAATCGAACCAGCTTCCGCCGGGCCTATAGATTCCGATCGACGGATCCAGCGCTTCGCTTGACACCGTCTCAAAAGTCCAGCTTTCGCCGGCCTCGACGCGGATGGAGTAGAAGTCTACTTCGCCGGACTCGCCGATCCGGCCGTGAATCGCGGCCGGCAACCGCGCAATCCGTTGTGCCTGCGCGGCGATATCGTGCGCGGCGGCTTGTTCGAGGACGGCCTCTTCTGGATGCGACGAAAGAAGGAGCGCGTTTGAAACACCGCCGGGTGTCACGGCACGAAAAGACGCTTTTGTGAAGCCGGCGGCGAGCCGTACCGTCACGAAAGCGATTTCCGCGTTCTTGCGCTTCGGGTCCGCTTCGATTTTCAGAATCTCGGCAGCGGCGCCTGCGCCTTCAAACCAGACGGCGTAAGCGTCCCGCAAGTTCGAACCGCGGATCTGCGCCGCGAACGACGATCCCGGCTGGCCGCTGACCGGAAAGACGGACTCCACCTTGGGCGGCGGGGCGGCGCACAGAGCGGCGGAGACGAAGGCCCAGCGATAGAACATAGCGTCGGCTGAGCCCTATCATATCTGGTATTCCCCGGACACCGCCCGCCCACTACACTGGAGGAATGTCGAAGGAACTGCACGGCAAAGTTGCTCTAGTCACCGGCGCGAGCAAGGGCGTCGGTAAAGGCATCGCGCTGCAACTGGCGCGCCACGGGGCCAGCGTCATTGTGAATTACAACACCGATGCGAAGGGCGCCGAGGCGACTGCACAGGAGATCCGGGCGCTGGGCGCGGCCGCCTCCATCGTGCAGGCCCAGGTGGCGCAGGCTGCGGCGGTCGAAGCCATGTTCGCGCAAGTGGATCGCGACTACGGCCGGCTCGACATTCTGGTAAACAACGCCGGAATTCAAACCTGGAAACAGTTGCTCGACCTGTCCGAAACCGAATGGGACAACGTACTCGATGTGAATCTGAAGGGCTGCTTCCTGTGCACACAGCAGGCCGCCCGGCGCATGAAGGACTCGGGCGGCGGCCGCATCGTGAATATCGGCTCGGGCTGCAACAAGATCGCCTTCCCGCGTTTGGTGAACTACACGGCCAGCAAAGGCGGCATGGAGCAGTTCACGAAGGTCTCGGCCGTCGAGCTTGGCAAGTACGGAATTCGCGTGAACTGCGTCGCGCCAGGCGCCGTGGAGATCGAACGCACCAAGGAAGAGGCCGGAGACTACGCCGGCACGTGGGCCGCGGCGACACCGCTGGGCCGGGTTGGTTCGCCCGCGGATATCGGCCGCGCCGTGTTTTTCTTTTGCAGCGAGCTCTCCGACTTTGTGACGGGCCAGACGCTCTACGTCGACGGCGGACTGTTCGCGCGGCCGCATTGGCCGTACGAGTTCTGATTTCGCTTGATAATATTTTAGCGATGGCTAAAATATAGAAGTCATGCTGGATGTCCTCTTCGAGCCCAACCGCCAGAAGATCCTCCAACTGGTCTGGGATGGCGAGAAGACGGCCAGCGAAATCGCCGGACACTTCACGACAACCTTTGGTGCCGTTTCTCAGCATCTGAAAGTTCTGCGCGTCAGCGGCCTGCTGGAGGTGCGGAAGAACGGCAGGAAGCGTTACTTCCAGACGAACAAGAAGCGGCTTGGCCCCATGGCCCGGACGTTCGAACAGCTCTGGAAACTGCAGCTATCCGAATTGAAAACAAGGGCGGAACTCGAGGAGAAGCGACGCCGAGGGAACTAAACGTGCCTGAAAATCTGACCCTGACGATAGACATCGCCGCCCAACCGGCAACGGTCTTCCAATTCCTCTCGGATCCGGAGAAATTCAAACAATGGATGGGCCCCGGCGCCAACGTCGGCGACGGCTGCATTACCGTTCAATACCCGGCCGGAGAGACGGCACGTGGCACGCTTCGCGAGTCGGTGCCGGGCAAGCGCATCGCGTTCGGTTGGGGCTACGACCAGGGCACGCACGGCCTGGCGCCGGACTCCACGACGGTTGTGATTGAACTAGAGCCGATTTCGATCGGGACACGGGTAACGCTGACGCACTACGGGCTCGACGCGGCACAACAGGCCGAGCACGCCAAGGGCTGGAAGCATTACCTGGCCCAACTGGCCGGAGCGGCCGCGGGCGCCGTGTTTGCCGAGGCTTTGCCGAAATCGGTGGAAGCCTATGTCGCCGCATGGAACGAGACGGACTTGGCCAAACGCGCTGAGTTGCTCGAGTTGTGTTGGGAGGAAACGGGCGTCTTCCGGGACTCCATGGGAGTGGCCGAAGGGCGGATCCAACTGCTGCACTATATCGCCGGTGCGCAGCAGTTCGTGCCCGGCTTCCGGTTGGAAGCCAGCGGAACGCCGGAACACTGCCACGGCCACTACCGATTCCAATGGCTCATTCGCCTTCCGGACGGATCGGTCATGGCACGAGGCACGAACTACGGCCACATGGCGCCCACGGGACGCTTTCAACTAGCCATCGGTTTTGGGGATAGGGCTTAACGCGCTAGGAAAACGCGGCGCGCACCTTGTGCAGGAACGCCGTCACGATGCTCTCGGGATCACCTTCCCCTAATGCCTCAATAGGAGTGAAGCCGCGATAGCCCACTTTGTCGATGATCCGGCGGAGGCGCGGCAGATCGATCTCCACCTTCTTCTTGCCATACCAGACGTGCTCCTTGATCTGCCAATTCGAGGAGTAGGGCAGCAGGCGCTGAATCTCTTCGTAGGGATCGCCGGCGCGGAGGCTGCCGACATCCAGGATCACGGTGAACCAATCGTGGTTCACCAGATCGACGACGCGGATCGTCTCATCGGCTGTCTTAATGAAATCATCGTGGTGCTGCAGGCCAATCATCACGCCGCGCGACGCGCCGTAGTCCGCGCATTCCTTGAACGCCGGAATCATCCACTTCAGTGCTTCATCGAAGGTGTGACCCTCGGGCACTTGCTTACCGGCGAAGACGCGCACCATGTCGCTGCCGAGCTTCTCGGCCACATCCACCCAGTTCTTGACGAGCTGGATATTCTCCTTGAGGGCCGCCGGATCCGGCAGCGCGAACTCGTTGCGGACACCGGTGCCGGAGATGGTGACGCCGTTCTGAAACGCCATACGCTTCAGCTCCCGGATGGACGCGTCGCTCGGGACTTTCGGATACCCAGGGAAGTAGTATCCGGTCATGTCCACGCCGTCGATATTGTTCTTGGCGCAGTAGGTGATGACGTCGCGAACGGTCATTTTGCCGGCCATCAACGGCCGGTTGAACGAATACGCATTCAGCCCGATCTTGATCTTGGTACCCGGCTGCCGTTTTACGGGCGCGGCGGCCAGGACTCCGCTGGCGAGGGTTCCGATCAGTTGGCGGCGGTTCATGCGAGGATTTCCTTCAGAACGCGGGCCGGGGTTACGCCGACGAGCGACTCGTCGCGGCCTTCGTGGAAGAACGTGTTCTTTTGATAGTCGATGCCGAGCAGGTGCTGGACGGTAGCATGGATATCGGCATGCCCGGTCTTTTGATCGGCCACGGCGGCATACCCCAATTCATCGGTCGCGCCGAAGTCGAGCCCCGGCTTGATGCCGGCGCCGGCCATCCACATGCCGAAGCCGTACGGGTTATGGTCGCGGCCCGGTGCTGTGTTGCGCGCCTCAATGGTTGGCAAGCGCCCGAACTCGCCGGACCACACAACTAGCGTGTCCTTTAACATGCCTCGCTGGCCAAGATCGGTGAGCAGGGCCGACATACCTTGGTCGATGTAGTGGCAAAGGCCGGGCAACTGGCCGGCGATATTCGAGTGGGTGTCCCAACCGCCGCCGCCATAGATCTGTACGAAACGGACGCCGCTTTCGATCAAGCGGCGGGCCATCAGGCACTGCTTACCGAAACTCCCGGAGGCCTTTTCGTCGATGCCGTAGAGCTTCTTGATGGCTTCCGGTTCCTGGTCGAAATCGGCGACGCGGAGCGCCTCGGTCTGCATTTGGGCCGCGAGTTCATAGTTGGCGATTCGCGCTTCCAAATCCTGGTCGAGCGGGCGAGCGGCCTTCTGCTCGGTATTCAACTCCTTCAACATGGACAGCAGGCGCTGCTGATTCTCGGGGGTGATCGCGTCGGGACGCTTGATATCGAAAATCGGCGCTTTGGCGTCTGGACGCATGGCCGTGCCAGTGAACACGGGCGGCAGCCAGGCCGACGAATGCGCGCGGCTCCCGATGGAAGCTCCTTCGCCAAGAGCGACAAAACCGGGGAGGTTCTGATTTGCGGTGCCGAGTGCATAGGTCACCCAGGAGCCGAGCGTAGGAAATCCGGTGAAACCACGGCCGGTGACGAAGGTGAACTGCGCGGTCGAGTGGTCAATGCGGTCGGTGGTCATCGAGCGGACGAAGGTGACCTTGTCGACGACCTTTTGAAAGTGCGGCAGAAGATTCGAGATTTCACGGCCGGACTGGCCGCTGCGTGTGTACGGCCATGGACTGGCCATGATCTCCTGCGAGCCATTGAGCGCGCGGCCTTTGATTTCGAACGGCGCGGGTTTACCGTTATACTTCGCCAGGACCGGCTTGGGATCGAACATATCGATGGTGGATGGCCCTCCGCCGATGTAGAGAAATATGACGTTCTTCGCCTTGGGCGCGAAGTGGGGCTGCCTGGGCTTCATGGTGAAGCTGCGTGCGGCCTCTGCGGCCATCAGCGAGTGGCAGGCCACGCCGCCGAAGCCGAGGGCGGTCTCACGCAATGCTTGTCTTCGCGACAAAAATCGGGTCATGGAATTACCTCAGAAGCTATAGAGAAAATCGTTGGCGCCTGTTAAGGCTTGCAGAAACAGCCGCAGCCCGTCAGCAGGATCGGAACCCGCGGCGATGGCGGCCTTTCCGATTTCGAGCTCTCGCGCGGTGGGCGGGCGCGTATAAGCGGCTTCGAAGGCCTTGGCCAGCGCGACGCCAGGATCTCCCTGGGACTGCTCTAGCAGTTGCTGGGCCCAGGCTTTCGTCGCGCGCAGGACGAGAGGCCCATTGAGCAGCGCCAGGGCTTGCGTTGGCAGCGCGGACCGGAACCGCTGGGACTGATTATCCGCGGTCATGGTAGGCGCGTCGAAGGCATGCAGGAAGGCCACCGGCCGGGTGCGCGTTTGGGCGATATAGAGGCTGCGGCGTGAGGCGCCGCCCTTTTCGTCGTCCTCCATCCACTGCCCATCGGCGCCTCGCTTAATGGGCTCCTGCCTGCCGAACATCTTGCCGTTCAGCAGTCCGCTGACCTGCAGCATGGAGTCGCGAATCGTCTCCGCTTCCAGGCGCAGCGGAGGCTTACGCCACAGCAGCTTGGCCGATGGGTCGGCGGCGAGGTACTCCGCGTTTTCCCCGGAACCCTGACGGTAGACTTTGGACATCATAATCTCTTTGTGCAGACGCTTCAGATCCCAACCGTTCTCCTGGAACGTGACCGCCAAATGGTCCAGCAGTTCCGGATGAGACGGCTTCTCGCCCTGCTTGCCAAAATCGTCGACCGAGCGGACGATTCCTTCGCCGAAATGGAACTGCCAAACGCGATTCACAAACACGCGGGAGACGAGCGGATTCTCACGGCTGACCAGCCAGTTCGCGAGCGTCAGCCGGCGGCCGGTGTGATTCCAGTCCGGATGCGAGGCGGGGTCTGGGAAAGCGAACGGCTTTTCGGGATTGTCGAGCACCGCCGGCAAACCGGGTTGCACGGCGGAGCCGGGCGCCAAATAGTTGCCGCGCTGCAAGATGTAGGTCGGAGATGGAGTCTTCGAAACGTCCCAGGCCGCTTCAATGTAGTTCGGGTCGACTGAAGTCTGCGTCTTGCGTCGATTCATCCGCTTCGTGATCAACTCCTGTTTCCACGTAAGCAATTCCGGGTAGCGCTTCTCGAGGTCGGCGTCGGATAGGGTACCCTTCTCCGGATTGCGGTCCACTTCGAGATCCGGATCGTCCTCAATGATCCTGCGCAGCGCAAGGCGGCGCTCCGGAGCCATGTCGCGGCCCTCCAGGGTCTCCTTCCGGAAGCGCTGATAAGAAGCCTCCAGGAGATCGTCAAGCCGGCGAATCGCCTTGGCGTCGTTGCTGGTAACGTCCTTGATCCACACGGCGCGCTTATCCTGCGGAACGTCGATGACCATGCGGCTAGGCCAGGGCCCGTACTTCACGCTGGCGGCGAGCCAGTTTTCCGGATCCCAGGTCGCCTGATAGACGGAGGTGAGCTTGTAGTAATCCTTTTGGAGGATAGGATCAAACTTGTGATCGTGGCAGCGCGCACACCCAACGGAGAGGCCGAGGACGGCGGTAAGGCTTGTCTCCACCGTTTTCTGCAGCGCATCGAAATACTTGTCGACCTCATAAATGGTTTGATTGTCCGTAATGTCGGCAATGGTACGGAGGTAACCGGTAGCCACCAGCGCCTCGCGCTGTTCCTCGGTAGGAGTGGAGTGCGGCTTGTAGTTCACGAGTTGATCTCCGGCGAACTGTTCAAGCAGGAAACGGTTAATGGGTTTGTTCGAGTTGAACGCGCGAATCACGTAGTCGCGATACTTCCAGGATGTCTCCCGCTCCACATCACCGGCGTCGCCGAGCGAATCCGAGTAGCCCGCGATATCGAGCCAGTGGCGGCCCCAATGTTCTCCATACTTTTCCGAGGCCAACAGCCGGTCGATTAATTTCTCGTAGGCCTCCGGCGACTTGTCGTCGAGGAACGCCTTGGTCTCCGCAGGCGTTGGCGGCAGTCCGTTCAGGTCCAGATAGGCGCGCCGAACCAGCGTCCGCCTTGCGGCCTCCGGCTGCATCGTCCAACCCTTCTCCTTCAACCTCGCATTGACGAAAAAGTCGATAGCGCCCTTGGCTGGAGCGTTGGGCTTCACCGGCGCCTGGAAGGACCACCACTTGCGGGCCTCTGGCGTGATCCGCGCTGCCTCGTGGGCCTGCTCCGCCTTGGCGAGATCCTGCACAGGGAAGCGGCCATGTTCAATATACGCGCCGAGTAACTGTTTTTGCGCGTTGGAGAGCTTGCCCCCCATCGGCATTTTCCCGCTTTCGATCTGGAGCCACAACAGGCTGCTCTTCGGCTTGCCGGGGGCGATGACCGGGCCGCTGGCGCCGCCGGCCATGAGTCCGGCGAAGGAGGTGAGGTCCAGTCCGCCCATCTTCCGTTCGGGGCTATGGCACGACGTACAGTTCTTTTGGAGTACGGGAAGAACCTCGTCCTTGAAGAGCGGTGCACGCTGAGCAAAGGAAGCGGGAGCGAGCAGGCAGACCAGTAGGAAAAATCGAGACATTTCTGGCTCCTGCCAATGTCATATCATACGGAACGCGAGGGAACAAGCCATGGGCATTCGATTACTGACGGTATTTTTGGCCGGATTAGCGCTTAGCGGACAGGTCCGGAAGCTCCACACACGCGATTTGACGAGGCTGAGCCACCTGCAAGTCGCGGAGCAACTAAAGAAGTCGGACGTCATATTTATACCGGTCGGCGCAGTGGAAACCAACGGAATCCAGCCATCGGACAGGGACTACGTCTACGCCCTGAGTCTTGCCATGACGATGGCCGAGGAGACCGGCGGGTTGTACATGCCGGGGCTGGCGTGGTCCTATCCAGGCACGACGCTGCCCGCGCCTTCGACGATCGGCTTCAAAATCGGCTCCGGCACGGCTTTCCTGAAAGAGACCGCACACTCTTTGCTGCGGCAGGGGTTCCGGCGGCAGGTCTACCTGTCCATGAGCCACGGTCCGGCGGCGCTGACCGCTGGCACACTCGTCCGAGAATTCTACGACGAGGCCCGGGTGCCGCTCCTGTACATCAACATGGACGAGTTTCTGCCAAAGATCAAAGTTGTGGCGGCGGACCGGGACAAGTTCCTGTACGGCGCGCATATGATCACGGGCCGGCTGGAGGATCTGGCTCTAAAGGGTGACTACGGAGAAACGCCGCATTCCACGGCGCCGCCGAATGAAGGGTTGGCCAAGCTGGGCAAGCTCGGATTTTCCGGGAGCCTCTACCTGGGCTCCTGGATTAACGATGTTCTCGCGCACGGCGGCTCCGGAACGCTGCCGGCAACGGCCGCCGAACGCGAAGCATGGGGCCAGCACGGGGCGGCGCAGATCCGCTCCGTGGTCAAGAGGATGCAGTTACCCGGCGCGATGGAGGCGTTACGCCAGCATGACCGTTACACGCAGGATGTGATTGTTCCCCGCCTACGAGAGTGGCTGCGGTAGAAGCCGAGCGCGAACATCGAGGCCCCAAGCGGCAACGCCATACGCGGCTCGGGCGCTTCGACGATTTCCGATGCGCTGATCGCGCCCAGCAGGGTCTGGCTATAACTGCTGCCCTGCGACGGCACCCAGAATTGAACACCCATCGACGACTGTCCTGCACTTGCGGCCAAATACTGATTGGCCAGGGCCTGTATTTGAGGATCTATGTTTCCGGTGTAGCGAAACATTCCGGTGCTCAGATCGTCGCCGGCATCCACGACAACTTCCCAAATCGCCAGTTGCAACGCCGCGGCCTGCCAGCCTTCGGTCAGAGTTGCGTTGTAGGTGTTGTACAACCAGGCGAGCCGGTCGCCTTCGGCGTAGAGAAATTCGGGAATCGCATACACAGAAACCGGGCCTGAACGCAGCGAAACACTCGGGTCCGCGCAGTAGAGCAGGGCCGGTAACGAGCCATTGAAATAGACTCCGATCTGGCCGGCATAGACGTTCTTGGTGTTCCCGTTCACCTCGATAGAGAGTGCCTGGAAAAGGTGAGGTAGAGAATTGTCCTTTGTAATGGTGGTCGCCACCAGGGGGAAGGCGGCCGCAAGGACCGCGAGAAGAAATCGCATACGTCGAGGAATGCAGTTCGAGGGCCACGCCAAACTGTTGAAAACACGCGTCGCCTGCGTGCCAGAATGAAACCCGTTTCATTGTGGTCCACCGAAGCGGTACGCAAGGCATAGAATAGGCGGATGTCTTTCCAAGGAGCGGCGCGGTGATTTCAAGACGGTGGTTCGTGGTTTGCTGGCTAAGTTTGGGCATGATCATCGCCTACGTCGACCGGGTCAATTTGACTTCGGCCATGCCCCTTCTGGGCGGCGATTTGAAGCTCGACGCCGAGCAACGCGGAATGGCGATGTCGGCGTTCTTTTGGACCTACACGATCGGACAAATTCCGGCCGGCATGCTCGTGGACCGGCGTGGAGTTCGTTTGCTTTACGCAGCGGGCATTACCCTTTGGAGCCTGGCCAGCGCGTTGACAGTCTTCGCCACTGGCCTTTGGTCATTGGTGATTACGCGCTGGGTGGTCGGCTTGGGGGAGAGCGTCGTGACGTCGTCGTCGCTGCGGTATATCCGCGCGCACTTCCAGGAAAAGGAACGTGGCTTTGCGGTGGGTGTCTATATGACCGGCACCAAAATCGGCCCCGCCATCGGCTTTCCGCTCGCCGGATGGCTGGTAGCCAACTACGGCTGGCAGGCGATGTTTCTGTGCATGGGGCTCGGCAGCATGCTGTGGCTTGGGCCGTGGATGGCTACCGTGCCCTCCACCGATCCCGCAGCCCAACCTGCCACACCGGGTGTGAAATCCGAATCGTATACGCTGTCGCAGGCGTTGTCCACCAAAGCCATGTGGGGCATCATCCTCGGGACGTACTGCTACATGTATTTTGTCTACTACTGCATGACCTGGATGCCGGAGTACTTCCAGAAGGCGCACAACATGTCGATCAAGGACTCTAATTGGTTTGTCGGCGCGTCGTTCGGCGGTATGGCGATGGTCGCGGCGCTCGGCGGCTGGGCGGCAGACCGGTGGATCGCCCGCGGCGCCGAGCCGATCTTCGTCCGCCGCGTCTTTACGATCGCCGGCTTCGTGATGGCGGCCATGCAGACGTTAAGCGTGTTCACAACTTCGCAGCCGCTCATGATCGGCATCACCGTCGCGGCGCTGTGCGGCCTTGGCTTGGCGACCGCCAACTACTGGGCGCTGACCACCACACTGATGCCCGGCGCCGTGCCCGTTGCGATCCAGAACACGGCCGCGAACCTCGCAGGAATTGTCGCGCCCTGGCTGACCGGATGGATGATCAAGAAGACCGGCAGCTTCGAAGCGCCAATCATGGCAGTGGGCGTGTGGCTGCTGTTGGGGATCTTCTCCTATGCGGTGCTCGTCAGAAAGACAACCGTAGCGCAAACTGAACCTGTCTTGCAGGGAAGGTAGAGCGGATCTGGCCGAACCCGGCATTGCTGCGGTTCATTTGTGGATTAGCAAAGTTCGTCCGGTTGAAGGCGTTAAAGCTCTCGGCGCGGAACTGTAGCGCCATTCCTTCGCGAAACGGCAGGGAGAACGACTTTTGGATGCCAATATCGGCTTGCGCCAGGCCGGGGCGCCGGGCGATGTTGCGTCCCGCATTGCCGAATGGCTGGCTGGGATCGGTGGGGAGGACGACCTTGTTCGGGTCGATCCAATTGTCGTGGTTCCGCTGTCCGGACGGAACCATGATGTCACCCGTCACGTTGGGCCGGTAGCTGATACCGCCCCGCCAATCGGGCAGGGTTTGCGAAACCTGGAAGGCTGCCGCCGGAGTGTAGCTCAAGTTCACGGGCTGGCCGCTCCATAGGCTGTTGATGACATTGAACTGCCATCCGCCGATGACGTAGTCGGCTGCGGCCGGGATGCCGCTCATGAGCTTCCGGCCCTTGCCAAACGGAAGTTCGTAAATAAAGGCCGTGGTGTTGTTCACACGCTGGTCGAAATCGGATACAGCGCGCTCCGCGGCGAGCGCGTAGAAGCTCTGCGGACTGGCGCGGCCTCCGGAGCCGCCCTGCGCCTCCAGCGCCTGGCCGGTGGTGTCGATCGCCTTCGAATAGACAAACGAGTTCAACAGCGAGAAGCCGTTGGAGAACTTCCGTTCAAAACGCGCTTGCAGCGCATGGTAGTTGGCGCGCGCGGCGGGGAAAGTAACGGTGATCGCGCTGAAGGCCTGATTAGGACGCCGGGCCTGGATCGAGAGGTTCTCACCGGGGCGATTGGGACGGGCCTCGTTGAAATCGGCGAACACGATTAGATGGCTGGAACTGTTGCCCACATAGCCGATGTCGATGACAGTGTCCTTGGCGATTTCGCGCTGCACGCTGAACGACCAATTTTGCACGTAACCGCTGGGCGACTCACGCGGCAGGTACGAAATGTTCGATGCAAGCGGATTGAACTTGTCTGGATCGGTGAGCCCGGCTGGGTATCCGGCCAGCGTGGGACGAAATCCCGGGTCGGTCGGCCGCTGCGCAATTGCCGCGATGACGACCTGAGGCCCATTGATGCCGAGAATGTTGCCGCCGCCGGCTCGATTGAAGTGAATGTAAGAGATGCCGTAAGCGCCGCGGACCACCGTCTTGGGATTCAGCGAGTATGCGAACCCGAAACGAGGCGCCCAGTTGTTGCGGTCCGGGTTGACCTGTGCACGGTTGGCGATGGAGCCGGCAGAAGCGGGAATCAGTCGGTTCGAGACGGGATCAAAGTTAGACAGACGATTCTCGGCGTCCCACTGCGGAGTCGCGTACTCATATCGCGCGCCGATATTCAGCGTGAGCTTCGGCGTAACCTTCCAATCGTCCTGGAAGTATAGGAAATTCATTACCTGGCGGTACTGCGCGATGTAGAAATTGACTAACTGATACTCGCTGCGCGCGCCGAACAGGAAGTCGGCGAGATTGTAGCTCTGGGACTGAGCCGCGTTGGGCGCAGCCGAACCGGCCGGGCGTGAGAATTGACCTGCGTAGATGTCGTTGCCATAGAGGGGATTCACGTCCTGAATCTGTGTGTGAACTCGTTGGTACTCATACCCGGTTTTCATGGAGTGGCGGCCGCGCGTGAAGGAGTAGTTGACCTTCGGGTTCCAAACAGTGGGATGCTGCCATTGGGGGTTGGTCGCTTGGCGGCCCAAGTCGGAGAACCCGCCGATGCCCTGACGGGTAAGGCCGCCCGTAAGGCGCGGATCCTCGCTCAGGCCCGTGATGCCATACAGGGCGCGCATTGATGGGCCGCCCAGTCCGGGAGGCTCCTTGCCGGCTTCGGTGCGGGAGATGCCGAAACGGACCTCCAACAGCGACGCCGGCGTCAGCGTATGCGTAAAGCCGGTAGCCATGGACTGATTCAGGACGCGAATGAAGCCGTTTCCTTCGCCGCCCGACGGGCCAGGGATTTCGGGCTGTTGGAAGATATTGGACTTGCGGTGCGAAAGGCGGACGAACGCGGTGCTGCGCGAGCTCACTTGGCCGTCGAGCTTCAGGTCCATCTTGTCGTTGTTGTTCTTGTCGGAACGCAGGTTCACAAAGTTGTTGGCGCGGGCGAGCCCGTTATTTGGCGCGGGCAAATTGTTTAGTACGGTGCGGGCGAAGGGCGTGATCGCGGTGGCCGGTATTGCCGAATTCGCCGGATAGAGCGCACCGGTAATAGGGTTGGCGATGGGAATGTCGAACGTCGCGGCGCGGTCGGTCATTGTGGGCAAAGTGCGAAATACCGTGAACTTCTGCCTTTCCCGAAAGCCTTCGTAGTTGGTGAAGAAGAAGGCCCTGTTTTTCACGATCGGCCCGCCGAACGTGAAGCCGAACTGATTGCGCTGGAAGACCGGTTTGCCGGTGGCCGGCTTGAAGAAACCGGCGGCGTTCAACTCGGTATTACGCAGGTACTCCCAAACGGTGCCGCGATATTCATTGGTGCCGGAGCGCATAGTGGCGTTAATCACGGCACCGGAAGAGCGGCCAAACTCGGCGGACGCATTTGAAGTCACGACTTTGAACTCACCGACGGCGTCGGGCGTAAGCTGAACCACTTGGTTCGAGAAGCCTTGATTCGAGGTACCGTAAGCGTTGTTATCCATGCCGTCCATCAGAAAATTGTTGAAGATCGAACGCTGACCGTTGACGTTAAACGCGCCCTCGCGTGGCGGATTGGCGAAGGCATAGTCGGAACGGCGGACGCCGGTAGTTAGCAAGGCCAGGTCGGCGTAGTTGCGCCCGTTTAGGGGAAGGTCGACGATTTGCTTGCGTCCGACAACGAGACCGCGGTCCGAGGAGTCCGACTCGACGGCAATGATGCCATCGGTGACGTTGATCGACTCGGTCACCTGTCCTACCTTCAAGGTGAAGTCCACGCGCTGGCGGGCGTTGACGTTCACGCTCACGTTGTCCGCCGTCGCGGCGGCGAAGCCGGGCTTCTCCACCGTTACGCGATAGGCGCCGATTTTGACGTTGAGAAAGAGGTAGTCTCCGGCGTCATTGGTGGCAGTTGTGGCTTGAATGCCGGTCTCGACATTCAAGAGCTTCACTGAGGCGCCGGGAACGACGTTTGCGGCAGGATCGCGTACAGTCCCAAGTACGACCGCGGTGTCGAATTGCGCAAAGGCGTGAAGCGAGTAGAGAAAAAACGTAAGGCGAAGCATAACCCTCCCGAATGTAGCATCGCGCCATTTCAGGTCCATGGCAAGGGGGTGAAGATAAGGCTACTTTCCTTCGCCCATGAGAACCTATCCGGGGAGTTCGCGCATGAAGTAGCGTGCTGCTGCTTCAAATTCTCTTCTGGCTCCTCGTATTGTTGGATCTCGCGGTGCTCGGCGTCTTCTTTGTGTTGGCACTGGCAGCGGCGGGGCCGTCCCACACCAGCCCCTTTGCCGTTGTGGGCTTCTTCGCAGTTCCGGTGCTTGTGCTGCTGGGAGCGGTCGCACTGTTCCTGTGGAAAGACAGCACCGCGTGGCGCGGATTAGCTACGCTTCTGGTCGCCTCACCGCTGCTGTTCGTTCTGGTTGGCAATCGGGCGGCTGTGTTGTCGCTCAAGGCGTACGAGACCGCCGATGGGTCCATGAGCAATTTTCGCTCGGGGCCGCTGCGGGAAATCGAATCGGCCATCCAGCGCAACGATTTGAATACCGTCGTTGCGAAGGCGCACGGTGCGGAGTTGAACGAACGGGGCCGCATGGACGCGCCGGTTTTAAAGCTGGCGCTGGAGCGCAAGCCACCTTCGAAAGAGATTGTCCAAGCTCTGCTGGAAGCTGGCGCGAATCCGAATAACGAAGACATCCTGGGCGCCGCACTTCCAGCGAGCCCCGAGATCCTGCGCCTGCTACTGGCGGCCGGAGCGAAGCCGAATCAAAAAGGACCAACGGGTTCGCCCGCCTACTTCCGGCTGATTGGGTACAGCACATCGGTGGAGCAGATGCAGGCACTGCTGGACTACGGCGCGGATTTGAATCTCACTGGCAGCGGCGGCATGTCCGCATTGATCCAAGCGCGGAATACGCAAAACTGGAGGCTGCTGAAATTTCTTCTGGAGAAGGGAGCCGACGGGCGCGCGGCCCGGACTTTGAGTGGCGAAACCCTGCAGCAAGTCCTAGAAGACGACTTGTCGAGAACGTATATCAAGAACAAGGAGGATCTTCGTGAGATCCTCCAAATTCTAAAGAACCGTTAACGGCCTAAGCGCGGCTGAAAATCGAGCCGCTCAAGGTACCCGTGCTGTCGGCGAACGACTCTAATTCGACTCCGAGCGAATGGAGAATGCTCAGGTACATGTTCGACATGCGGGCGTCCTCCTTTTTCCAATAGACCCCGTGTTTCAGGCCTAGATTCGCGCCGCCAGCCACCAGCGTGGGCAGGTTACGCGGATTGTGCGTGGTGGAAGCGCCGGAACCGAACAGAACCACGGTGTTATCGAGTACGGAACCGTTCCGGTCCTTGTATCCGGTCAATTTTCCGAGGAATTCCGCGACGCGTTCGCACAGAAACTTGTCGTACTTTGCGAACTGGTGCTGGCCGTCCTTGTCCGTGGCGTGGGATAGAGCGTGATGGGTCTTTGTTAGACCGAGTTTGAGCGGGAACGTATCGGAGATACCCATGCCATCTTCCCGGTTGAGCATGAATGCAATCGAACGCGTGATGTCGGCATCGAACGCCAGCGCGATCAGATCGAACATCGTCTTGTAGAACTCGGCCGGTTCGCCTTCACTGGTCGCTTCCAGATTCAGATGCGCATAGTCCTGCTTCTTCAGCGGAATGTCGATCCAGCGTTCGGAGGCCGCCAGCCGCGATTCCACCTCATTTAAGCTCGTGAGGTACTGCTCCATCCGTTCGCGGTCCGATTTACCGAGTTGCTTATCCAGCGCCTTCGCGCTGTCCACGACTGCGTCGACAAGCTTGATCCGGCGTTGAATATGGTCGCGCTCCGCCTGCACGGAGCCGCGGTCTCCTTTGAACAACCGGTCAAAAATACGCCGGGGATTGTTCTCCGCCGGGATCGGCTTGCCTTCCATGCTGTAGGAAATGGTGCCGGTGCGGGACAGGAAGCCCGTGCCCGCATCGATCGAGAGAATGAGCGATGGCTGGCGGCAATGCTGCTTGGTGTGCTGCGCGATCACCTGATCGAGACCGGCCGTATTGTAGGTGCCGGGTTTCGGATTGTGCAGCGGCGCGCCGGTCAGCCACATGTCGGAGCAGGTGTGCGGATCGGCCTTGGGACCGCTCGGGTGGTGGAGGCCGCCCATGAAGCTCAATTGCTTGCGAAACGGCACCAAGGGTTCGGTCGACTTACCGAAGACAAACTCGCCATCCTTCTCCGCGGTGGGGAAAAAGCTCCAATCGTCCAAGCCGTTTTCCGCGCGGGGCAGCGACATTCCGTTGGCGGTGTAGATGGCGCAGAACCTGCGAGGGGCCTGGCCGGTGACTTCGGCGCCCATAGCATCGAGTCCGGGAAGGGCCAGCGCTACTCCCCCAATGCCATGGAGGAACGCGCGGCGGTCCATCTTTTGCCAAGTCTTCATAAATATGCTCTCGTTCAGAATTCTACTACTTTTCCTGGAACAACTTGCTGGTCACAACGTACCGGACCATGTCCTTCATCCGGTAGCCGGCGGGCTTCAAACGCTTCACGTCCTGCTTGAGGAAGTTCATCTCGTTGTAGGTGAGGCTGCGCCCATTGGCATAGATCGCCAAATGCTTGGCGAAGCTGTAGGCCACCTGATCGATGCGGTCCTCGGCCAGGTACTTGCGCAGGCCGTCGATTCCGGAGACCTCCGTTTTGTCGGGTAGCGTGGAACGCGCGTCGACCGGATGCTTCTTCAATCGTCCGCCGGCATCGAACTCCTCCAGGGCGACGCCCCAGGGATCGATGGTCGTGTGGCACTGCCGGCAGCCGGGCTGGCTACGATGCTGCTCCAGCCGCTGACGAAGGGTCAGATTGGCGGTGCTTTCCTTTAAGGCGGGAACGTTGGGTGGAGGGTCGGCTGGCGGCTCGGCGACAATCTTGCGGGCTACCCAGGCGCCTCGTTTAATTGGGTTGGACTCGCGGCCGTCCGAGAGACCGGCCATGAGAGCGGCTTGCGTCAGGACGCCCCCCAGTTCCCGGCGGCCATGCGTGACGGGAACGAACCGGAAACCGCTCTCGGTTTTGGAGCCGAGATCGTAGTAGCTGGCCACAACTTCGTTGGCGAGGATGAAGTCGGAGGCGATCAGGTTTTTCACCGGCAGGTTGTTCCGGATCAGATGGCTGACAAATTCGAAGGGCTCGTTCTTCAACTCCGCGCGGGTGTCCCGCGTGAGTGCCGGGTACTGCTTTCGATCTGGCTCGAGCACCTGGAATTTATCAAGACTTAGCCACTGCTCCGTGAACTCGCGAATGAAGCGCGTAAACCGCTTGTCGGCGATCATCCGCGTCACTTCGCCATCGATCGATGTCCGCAGCGTTCCGCCAGCGGCAAGTTGTTGCAATCGCGCGTCCGGCGGGCCGTTCCAGAGGAAGTAGGACAGCTTGGAGGAGAGTTCGTGGTTCGTCAACGGCTCCGGCTGCGGTGTAGCGCTGTTCTCGATCAGGAACAGAAACTGCGGGGACGTAAGGACAACCAGCAGTGCGTCCTTAATGCTTTCTTGCTCCGTCCTGTGCGCCGCCAGGGACTTGTCGTAAACGGCCAGCAAGGACTTCAACTCCGCTGCCGTAACGGGCCGGCGATAGGCACGGGTGGCGAAGTTGCGAAGTATTTCGGCAGGCGCGGCGCTTGTGTAGACCGCGCGATGCGAAGGAGGCGGCCAGGCATCGTAGAACGGCCCTTCGAACTCTACTGACTGGATCATCAGGCGGGGCATGTCCCGCCCATCGGTGTATTCGCTGCGAACCGCGATTTCGCGCACACCGGCCAGATAGTTGACGTTATCCTTCTCGACGTTGGGGCTGGGATAGTTCCGAATGGCGCCTTCGAA
>VFZO01000006.1 GCA_016871155.1 Acidobacteriota bacterium
TATCCGCGTGATCTGCGAGCAGCGCGGCGAACCGCCCACGGCGCTGTTCGAGGCGTTGATGGACAAAGTCAGGAGCTACACGTAGTGCCCCGCGAACACCTTCTCAAGATCGGAGTTTCCGGCGTGCGCGGGGTTGTGGGCGAGTTCCTCACACCGTCTCTCACGCTCAACTTCGCCCAGGCGTTCGGCACCTACGTGGGGCGAGGGCGCGTTGTCGTAGGGCGGGACACACGGACGTCCGGTCCCATGCTGCAGCACGCCGTGCACTGCGGTCTGCTGGCCGCCGGTTGCGATGTCATCGACGTGGGCGTGCTTCCCACGCCCACCATGCAGATCTACGTGCAGCACACCGGGGCGCGCGGCGGCATCGGGCTGACCGCTTCGCACAACCCCCCTGAGTACAACGCTCTGAAGCTATTCAACGCCGCCGGCCAGTTCTTCAATCACTACGAGCGTAACGAACTGCTGGACCTCTATAACCAGCGGGATTTCGCCCAGGCATCCAATGCCGAAACCGGCGCCGTGCGCCAGGACCAGGGCAGCGCGAAGGCGGTTCATATCGCGCGCGTTCTGAAGCATGTCGATGCCGGCCGCATCAAGCGCCGGCGCTTTAAGGTCGCGCTGGACGCCGTGAATGGCGCCGGGTCCGTGATGTCGCCCGATTTCCTTACCGAAGCCCTCGGCTGCCGCCTGGAAGCCATTTCCATCGACCCCACGAAGGTCTTTCCGCGCGTGGCCGAACCGCGGCCAGAAACACTTGGCGAGCTCTCCGAACTGGTCCGCAGGACCGGCGCCGATGCCGGCTTCGCACAGGATCCCGACGCCGACCGCCTGGCGATCGCCGACGAGACGGGCCGCGTTCTCGACAACGACGACGTTCTGGCGCTGGCCGTGCTGCGCGCCTTGGCCAACGTTCCCGGCGACGTCGTCGTCAACCTTACCACCTCCTCCGTCATCGACGATATCGCCCGCACGTTTAATCGCAAGGTCCATCGCACGCCGGTTGGCGAGGCCAATGTTGTTGACATGATGAACGCCGTAAACGCGTCGATCGGCGGAGAGGGCTCCGCCGGCGGAGTCATCTTCCCGGCCGTCCAACTCTGCCGCGATTCCTATATCGCCATGGCGTTTCTGCTGGACCTGATGGCGGAGACCGGCAAACCGGTTTCGGAGATCGTCGGGTCGCTGCCGCGCTACACCCGCCTGGCGGGCAAAGTGCCGTTTCAACACGGCCGGCTGAGCGGCCTGATGCAGGCGCTTGAAGCGGCACACCCGGATGCGGGAACGGACAAGACCGACGGGCTGAAGCTGCTTTGGCCGGACAAGTGGCTGCATGTCCGCGCGTCGAATACCGAACCGCTGCTGCGCCTGGCGGTGGAGGCCCGTGCCGAAGAGGCTGCCCGCCGGTTATATGATTCTTCGTGGAGACTACTTACCGGATGACACATCGCGCTCTGCTCCTGCTTCTCGCCGCTGGCCTCGCACTGGCGCAGCGAAAGGCCGAGTACGGAGCGCCGGTCTCCGATGAAGCGGCCCGCGTGTATGCCTCCGCCAAGACCGGCGGCAATTACATGCAGGCCTACTACATTCCCGCCACCGCCTCCACGCCGTGGCGGCCGTGCTTCTCGCCGGACGGCGAGTGGATCGCCTTCTCCATGGCCGGTTCCATTTGGAAGATTCCTCGCGAGGGCGGCACGGCCGAGCAGCTTACGGCCAACAAGACCTACGACTCTTCACCCGTCTGGTCCCCCGACGGCCGCTACATCGCCTATACCGCCGATCACGCGTATTTGCACGTGCGCCTGATGCTGCTCGATTTACAGACCGGCGAATCCCGCGCGCTCACGCAGGGCGAGAGCGTCAACCTGGACCCCGCGTGGTCGCCCGATGGCAAGTCCATCGTCTATGTCTCCACCGCCGCCAAAGGCTGGTTTCACCTCCATCGCGCCGACATCGCCTCCGGCCGTATCCAACAGCTCACCACGGACCACCTCTTTCCGCGCTCCCGCCTCTACTTCGGCGCCATGGACCTTCACATTCAGCCGTCTGTTTCGCCCGATGGCCGCGAGCTTCTGCTGGTTTCGAATCGAAACATCCCGCTGGGCTCGGGCGGCATCTGGCGCGCGCCGCTGACGCAGGATCCCATGGCTGACGCCGCGCTGTTGCTGAAGGAAGAGACGCTCTACCGCACGCGGCCGCAATGGTCGCCCGACGGTGCGCGGATTCTCTATAGCTCCCATCGCGGCAGCCAATACACGAACCTCTACCTCATCCCGGCTAAGGGCGGTGAGCCCTACCAATTGACCTACGACGAATGGGACCACTTCGATCCGCGCTGGTCGCCCGACGGCGACCAGATGGTCTATGTGTCCAACCGCCAGGGCGTTTCGGAGTTGCGCCTGCGCGGCTCGTTTACCGGCGAGGACGTGCCCATCGCGATTCGGGACCGGAAGCCCAAGGGTCCCACAGGCACGCTTTCCGTCGCCCTCGCGGGCCCCGCGCGTATTCAGCTCACGGGTTCCGATGGCAAAGCGTACGCGCCCGCCACCGCCTTTCAGCGCGTGGCCGCGCGCGCCCAGCACTTCGACTTCTTTCATGTGAACGGCGCTTTCAAAGTAGATCTGCCCGCCGGGGAAACGACACTCATCGTCATGAACGGATTGGAGCGCATTCCAGTTACGCGCAAGGTCACCATTCAGCCCGGGCAGACGGCGGCGGTGAACGTCGCGCTCGAGCGTTTCACCGATTGGAAGGCGCGCGGCTGGTATTCCGGGTCGGACCACATTCACATGAACTATGGTGGGAACCTCCACAATACGCCGGAAAACATGTTGTTCATGGCTGCGGCGGAGGATCTCGACGTCGTCGGCGAGAAGATCGCCAATAAGGACAATCGCGTCTTCGACCATCAGTTTTTCGACGGGCCTTTCGACACGAAACGCTCCACCCCCGGGCGCATTCTCTCGTTCGGCCAGGAGTGGCGGCCGCCTTTCTGGGGCCATCTGAACCTCATCAATTTATCCAAGCACCTGATCGCGCCCTTCACAACCGGCTACGAGGAAACCGCCATCGACAGCCTTTATCCCTCGAGCACCGACATCTATCGGGCCGCCGTCAAACAGGGCGCGCTGGGCGGTTTCGTGCATGCGTTCCCGGCCGAGCCTGAAAAGAACGGCTACGGCCTGGCGCGCGGTTTCGCGCACGACATGGCGCTGGAGTCCTTCCAATACATCGAGATCATGACCAGCGCCACCTACGCCATGCATGGCGCGCGCGTCTGGCACCGGGCCCTGAACTGCGGTTACCGCATTACCGCCGCTGGCGGAGAGGACTCCATCACCGGTCTGCACCGCACACCGATCCTTGGCTCCGGCCGTATGTACGCCTACATGGGCCCGAAACTCACCTGGCAAGGCTGGGTGGAGGCGATTCGCAAGGGCCGCACCTTTGTTACCAACGGCCCGCTGCTCAGCCTGACGGTGAACGGGCAGCGCCCCGGCAGCCAGATCGACGTAACGCCCGGCGCCTCGGTGCGCGTAGCCGCGATCGTGGAGTCCGCGTTTCCTGTCGACAAGGTCGAGCTTTTCCTGAACGGCGAACCGGTTCAATCCGTCGATGCCGCGCCGGCTCGCAGGCATGCCTGGAACTGGACCATCCCCATCCCCCGCAGCGGCTGGCTTACGCTCCGCGCCACGTCGTCAAAGGCCGCGCCGCTGGCCGACGACACACATCTTTACGCCGAAACCAGCCCGGTCTACGTGATCGCAGGCGGCAAGCCCATCCGTTCCAAGAAAGACGCCGAGTACTTCCTTCGCTGGATCGACGACGTGGCGCATCAAGCCGAGACCGATCCCAACTGGCGTTCCGAAAAAGAGAAGGCGCACGTGCGCGCTCAGTTCGACGAAGCCGCGCGCCGGCTGCGCGAGCGAGCCGTGGACTAGCTACAAGCGGTCCTTGGGATCCTCATCCGGTGACGGCACGTCGGGCTCCGTTACCTTGTACTCGATTTCGCCGGGCAGCGTGCGCCCGAACCGGCGCATCTCCATCTCGATGTCCTGCCCTTCCTGCAGCGACTTCACCCGTTTCCGCTTTTCCTCGATCGTCAAATGCAGGTCCGATTGCTTCCGGTGGAGCGCCTGAATTTTGTCCAGCTTCGCTCGCAGCGCGCTGATTCCGTGCTGCCCCTGCAGCGCGAATGCCGTGTAGACACACAGAAAGCCCGCACCGGCGACCATGCCAAGCCGCCGCCACTTCACGGAGATGCCGTTTCGAAACAACAGATAGCCCTTATTTGTTTATAATCTGCTTTTGTTCGAAATCCAAGTCCCAAGATGACGGATAAGTTAATCGTTCTCTCCACATGCCCGTCCATCGACGAGGCGAATCGTCTTGCCCGCGGTCTGGTTGAGGAGCGCTTGGCCGCATGCGTGAATCTGATTCCGGGCGCGCGGAGCGTCTATCGCTGGCAGGGCGCCATTGAGGAAAGCGATGAAGTACTGCTCATTATCAAGACGCGGCGCGATTTGCTTGATAAGCTAGGCAAACGTCTTTCGCAACTGCATACCTACGAAGTGCCCGAAGCGATTGCTATCCCCATCCTCGACGGTCTGCCCGCGTACCTCGACTGGCTGGACAGGGAGCTCAAATCTGAAACAAGGGAGGTCGAGCCTTGAAGCCGACCGCAACACGTCACTACGTCATCGTTTTCGCCGTAACTCTCGCCGTACTCTCCTACATCGACCGCGTCGCCATCTCCACCGCCGCCCCGAATATCTCCAAGGACCTCGGTTTTTCCAAGACCGATATGGGCCAGATCTTCGCCGCGTTTGGGCTCGCCTACGCGCTGTTCGAAATTCCCGGCGGCTGGATGGGCGATTGGATGGGTGCCCGCAAGGTTCTAATGCGCATCGTGGTGTGGTGGAGTTTTTTCACCGCGGCCACAGGTTGGATGATGAACTTCTGGTCCATGTGGATCGCTCGCTTCCTTTTCGGCGCCGGTGAGGCCGGCTGCTTCCCGAACCTGACCAAGTCCTACACCACATGGCTGCCGCACGCCGAGCAGGTGCGCGCCCAAGGAATCACCTGGCTCGCGGCCCGCTGGGGCGGTGCCTTTACCGGCCCGCTGGTCATCGCCGTTTTCGCGCTGATGGACTGGCGCTCCGCCTTCGCGGTCTTTGGAGCCATCGGCATCGTCTGGGCGTTCTTCTTTTACCGCTGGTATCGGGACAACCCGGCGGACCACCCCGGTGTGAATAAAGCCGAGCTCTCGATCATCCAAGCCTCCGCGCAGCCCGCCGAAAGCCACGGCAACGTTCCGTGGGGAATTCTGGTCTCGCGCGGCAGCGTTTGGGGGTTGTGGCTGCAATACTTCCTGCTGTCCTACCCGTGGTACTTCTACATCACTTGGCTGCCTACGTACCTGCAGGAGCATTGGAAGGTCTCCAAGGAAGAAGCGAGCTTCCTCGGCATCGCACCGCTGTTTTTCGGCGGCATCGGAGCTCTGTTTTCCGGCTGGCTCTCTCCGCGTCTGGGTAAGCAATGGAACGACACTAAACGCGCGCGCCGCCTTGTGGCTACGGTGGGTTTTGCCGGCGCGGCTGCGATGATGTTCTCCGTCACCCAGATGCCAACGCCCGTCACCGCCATGTTTGTCATGGGTATGGCCAGCTTCTGCAACGACCTTGTTATGCCGAATGCCTGGGGCGCCTGCATGGATGTGGGCGGCAAGCACGCCGGCACGCTGTCCGGTTCCATGAACATGTTCGGAAACTTCGCAGGGTTGGTTGCGCCGCTGGTGGCCCCCTACATCCTTCTCTACACCGCCAACGACTGGAACCAGGTGCTGACCGTGATGGCCTGCGTCTACGCCTGCGGCGCGTTTGTCTGGCCGTTCATCGATCCCGTCAAACCGTTGGAGCAACATTAGCTGCGAACGCTGTTTTTCATTCCCTACGCCCTCGCCGCGCAGGAGCCGAATGTGCTCTTCGACGGCAAATTGCAACTCGTCGGCGAGTCGCGCATTCGCTTCGAGCGCCGCGTGCACAATGGGTTCGGAGCTTCACGCGATTTCGATGTCGCGCTGCAGCGGCAGCGAGTCGGCTTTGTCTACAAGCCCTCGAATACGTTCGAAATTAAAGTCGTGGGCCAAGACACACGCGCCCCGCTTTACGGAACCGGAGCGCCCAACTCAATGCGCGACGGCGCCGATCTGTACGAAGCCTACATCGACCTGTTTCCGAAGAAGAAGACCGGCTTTGCCGCCCGTTTCGGCCGCAGTGTCCTCAGCTATGGCGACACGCGGCTGATCGGTTCGCCGCAGTGGGCGAATCTCACGCGCAGCTACGACGTAGGGCGCCTGGAGTGGCGCACGGCCAAGAACACGTTCCAGATGATCTACGCCTCCCCGGTGCAGATCCGCATCTACCGCTTCAACCGTCCCACTTGGAATGAACACATCTGGGGTACCTACAACTTTTTTGGCAAGTGGGCCGAACTCTACGTGTTGCGTCACAATCAACCCGGTCTGCTGGAAAGCGTTGTCACCGGTGGACGGCTGATGAAGAACCTGCCTGGCAAATGGAAGCTGACGCTGGAGCCCGTTCTGCAGCGCGTCAAGCGCACGGCCGCCGTCCCCTCCACAGAAGGTGCGCAGGTCGTAACGTTCGCCCGCAAGATTGGCAACGTCGACAACGCGCTCGAATACAAGTACGCCTCCTCCGGTTTCGACCAGATTTACCCGGCCGCGCACGACAAGCTGGGCCATGAGGATCTATTCGGCTGGCGCAATCTCCACAACTTCCGCTATTTCGGCACATGGCGGCCGAACAAGAACCTGGCATGGAGTTTCATGTACAACGCAAACTGGGTGGCCGATCCGCGGGTTGGCGTGTTCAATATTCCGAACCGGCTGATCGTCCGCGACCCCACCGGCCGGGCCGGGCGCTGGGCCGGGCATGAGGCCGACAGTTTCATCAATTGGCAGTACAGAAAATTTCTAACCCTGGGCGGCGGGTTCGGCGTCTTCGTGAATGGCGCTTACTTCCGGGCGACCACACCGAACCGTTCGCCGGCATTCGTGTACATCACCCACGTTTTTTCGATGTAGATTGAAGACAGCATGATTGCAGCGCTGCTTCTGCCGTTGCTCTTCCAGATCCGCATCGACGAGAATCAGACCAAACGGGTGGGCCATTACACCGTCCGGCTGACGATCCCGGCGGACCCCGAGGTGCGTCCGTTGGGTGGAAGCGGCGGCGCGATGTGGGATATTCACGTAATCGACCGTCAAACCGGGCGAAAGATCGTTTTTACCGAACAGGTCATCTGGCTGGATGCCATGGCCATGCGCACCGGCCCGCCCGTCTTGTTCACCTGGACGAAATCGTCGATCGACGCGTACTCCCGCTGCCGCCACGAACCGCGCGGCAAAACCTATGTTATGACGCTCTGCGAAGACTACGAACCCGGCGAGGACGGCAAACTACAGCGCACCAAAGCGCCGGCTAGGCGCGTACCTTAGC
Source organism: Acidobacteriota bacterium (assembly GCA_016871155.1). Lineage (GTDB taxonomy): Bacteria > Acidobacteriota > Terriglobia > Bryobacterales > Bryobacteraceae. Next base: position 7,521 of record VFZO01000006.1, read on the forward strand.
GTAGTCGAAGAACTCGTTCACCAGGTGGTATTCCGGTTCCTTGTCGCGCTGCAAGTAGTAGGTGGGCAGCGGTGTCCGTTGGAAATCGGTCAGCTTCCGGCGGGTGGCCTTACCGTCTTCCCACTCGTAAAGCTCCACTTCGTGCGGGTTGAACGTATCGAGGAGACCGCGCTCCTTCGCGATGCGGAACAGGTTAACGTTGCCCGGTTCGTGCCCGCCGAGGAACATGCCGATCATGTCCAGGCGCAACTTGTCCTTGCCAAACATAACCAGGTTGGTCAGGTGGTCTTTCCCGATGCCGAATCCGTTGCCGTCGCGGCCGTAGATGCCCTCGATCACCGCCAAGCCGGTGTTCAGCGTTTGCGCGTTGTCGCAGGTCTTGTGGGCCCAAATCTCCTGGTGCACCGGACTCAACGAAGCCTTGCTTTGATACCGCGCATAGCCCATCTTTACGTGCCGGTCGAAGAACGAATTCACGCGGCGCTCCACTTCGGGGTGAATGTTCTCCTTCATGAAGTCCGGCACGCCCGTCACCATGTTCCAGCCCGGGCAGAACCGCACGTATGGCTTCACGACGAGACCCTGTTCGTTCTTGGTCGCCAGCGTCATGCACATCCCGTGCGACTTCCATTTGGCGATGTTGAGAAGCCATGTGTCCTTCTCGTTCACAGGGGCGTAGTGCGGAATCTTCGTGTAGACCACCGGGTCCGGCACCTTGGTCCACGTCATCTCGTAGCCGTCGCGGAAGTTCCGCGCGCGGCGGTCCGGCTCGTTCACTTCCACGCCGTGCTTGTCGTTGATGTCGGCCATGCCGCGGTAATTCCACGTGTGGAAGTTGTTCGCCTCCAAGAAGTGGAACCGCTTCAGGCCTAGCTCCTTCAAACCCACGATAATGCCTTCGTAGAACTGCGGATCGGTGCCCGTGCCCCAGTTCTCCTCGTGCGGCCGCTCGTTGCGGACGCTGGTGAAGTTCGGCTTCAGCACGATTCGATGGGAAACCGGGATGCCTGCGTCGGCGGGCACGAATACCTCGCGCGCGAACGCGATGCCCTCGCGCAACTTCGCCGCCTCGTCCATCTTGTGCGGCACCTTGGTCTTCTTGATGAAGATCGCCTTCGGGTTGCGCTCCACGAACGGATGCACCGCGAAGTGTTGCTTGGGAACACGCGCCGGTGCACCCACCAACGAATAGGGCGAGAGCAGGGCCGCTCCCAGCATGTGCCGTCGTGTCGGTTGCATGATTAGATATTACCGGAATGCAACCACGCCCACGTGCCGTATCGACGGCGGAAACACTTCCGTCGTCTCGCCGCGTTTGTAAACCTTCAATTCCAGCGGCGGCGCCTCCGGCCGCAGCAGCGTGGCCGCCGAGTAGACTCCCTTCACGCGCGCCTGCATCTCCTCGGCCGGCGTGGAGCCGTAATGCAGGATATGCAGCAGGCCGCCTTCGGTGGCGAGTGGAATGGCCGCCTGCGCATTCCAAAGCCGCGCCGCCCGCCGCCGGTGCGTCACCAGGTCGATCACATCCAGCGCGAATTCGCTGGGGTCCTGAATCCGCCGGTTGTAGGCCACAACCTGTCCCTGCCCAAGGTTGAACACGCGGCGGTCCGGGTCTGTCTTCGTCAGACGGCCCGGCACGGCCGGCTCGGTGTCGATGACCAGCGTCGCGCCCGCCCGCGCCACGTCGAAGGCCGCTGGCGGCACGGTCTTCAACCCCGCCGCCACCAACGCCAATACACCGGCCGGCCGCGGCACGGTGGCCGTCAGCCGCGGGCTCGCCCCGCGCCGGTAGAGCAGATTCGCGATTTCGCTGGTAGGAATGCCGCGCTCCACAATCGCGGTGATCGCGGGGAGCGTTGGCTTTCCGAAAAGACTCTCGTTCGCGCGCAGCCACTGGGCCGTCCGTGCCAGCGCCCTCCAGGCCTCCATCGCCTTCGGGTCCTTCTTCTCCAGCGCCGCCCGGTAGCGCGGCTCCACCGACAGCACAAAATTCCCGCCGTTCACGCGGGCTTCTGCCAGGGCCAGTTCCAGCGTGTCGAACGGAACGCCTCGCTCGGCGTTGTTGTATCGATGAGCCAGGACGGGTGTCGCGCCCGGCGTCAGCGCGCGTTCATAAGCGGCAAGATATCCGCTGGAGTCCACCCACGGCTCACGGCTGGCGCTGGCCACGTCGGAGTCGCCGTCGCGCTTGGCCGCGTCCCGCGTTCCCGGCCACAGTCCGCGTGTGACGGCGCCGGCCACGGGCTCTTCGCCCAATATCTCATCGGGTTGCAGTTGCGCCGCCAGCGGATCGTCCCGCCGCGGCCATCGGAGCAGGAGCGGAGTAGGAATACTCAACATCCTATAGCATCGAGCGCGGCGCGGCGGGCTCAACCAAACCGCGCGCGGGCCTCGTTAAAATCCTCAAACACATACTTCCAGATCTCAGGGCCGGTCATGTGCGCAGTCCACGACGCTGCGGAATCCGCGTAGAGCGTTTCGCGCCTGGCCCACAAGGCATCCATGGCCGGGTCGTTCCCTGCGGCGAAAACGTGCAGCATCGGGAAACGGTAGTAGCGATAGCCGTGCCGCTCACCAATCCACCGCATCGCTTTTTCGCTGTAGAAGAACACGTGCTTGCCCGTCATGGGCGCCAGGTAGCCCCAATCGCTGTCCTGGTTCTCATACAGCTCCGTTGTGAAGAGCGCATAGCGCGGCCGTCCGGCGAACATGGCCGCCAGCTCGCGCCCCGGCTCCGCCAGGTGCTCCAGCACTTCGATTGCCGTGAGCGCCAGCGGCCGGACCGCCCCGGGGTCCGGCACCCGGTACGCCAGCGCGTATGCGGGCGACTCCTCGTAGAGATCGTAGGTATGGAAGCCAAACCCGCGGTCCCGCAGCATCCGGCACAGCATTCCTTCCGCGCCGCCCCAATCGAGCATCGGCGCCTGCCCCCGCAATCCAACTCCATCCAGCAGGTGCGCGCACAACATTGCCACCAACTGCGTTCTCTGTACCCGGCCCACGTCGTGGAGAATTCGCTTCTCCGCGTATGCTTCGTCCAGCCAGTGCGGCGCCTCGGTCTCCAGCGACTCGCACGCGGTGCACCGGTAGAGTGCCACATCGTACTTGCCCAGGATTGAAATCGAAAACCGCCGTTCGGCCTTCGCGCCGCACAGGCGGCACGCAATTTCCAGCATCGTTCTACGGTACCAGCCGCATCCGTTCCACGGAGTTCACTTCTACGGCGCCCCGCGAATAGAGCAGCGGGTGGTAGCTGCCGCCGGCCCACTCCTGCAGCAGGTTTGAGAAGAATGGGCTGGCCGGATCGCCCGATTCGCCCGGTGTGTTTGTAACCACGGACTTGTCCCAGTCCGACATGTCGAGAATCTGCCGGTAGCTTGCGCCCGCCGTCTGTTGAAAACCGGTCCCGCTCGTCGAGTTCACCGTGTTCGCGTCGCCCGGGCGCTCCACCGGACCCAGGTCCCACTTCGGCATGTTCACCGGATGTGTGAACCGGACATGATGCAGCGCGCCCCACCGCCACTTCGCCTCGTTGGCGCCGAAACGCCGCTCGGCCTCGGCCACCGCATCGCGCAGCGCTCGCGCGTACGCCTCCGCTTTAGCCAGCTCAATCGCTCGCGGCAACTCCACCCGCGCTCCCAATTCGGCGCCGAATTCCGCAACCGCCAACTTCGCCGACCACAAGGAGTAGAGCAGCGCCGGACGGGAGTCCACACCCATCACGCCGTCCCACGCCAGGAACTCGGCCAGCAGGCGTTTCTCCCTTTCCTCCAATCCCGAAAGGGTCCGCTTCCGCACCGCCGCTTGCATCGCGCGCGCGGCCATTGACCGCACGTCCTGCTGCATCCTCTGAAAGTCGTCCACGGAAAAACGCCGCTTCTCTCCGATCATTTCGACAATGCGCGAATGGCGCCACGGCTGCGCCCACTCATACGACAGCGCGTGTCTATAGCCCGCCGGCAGGATGTTGTGATTCGCCGTCGCCACGAATCCGGAGGCCGGGTTGTACACGCGCGGGTTCAGCTCCGGCGCCAGAAAGCCGCTCCACTCGTACTCGCCCGTGTGCCCTGGCACTGGCAGCAGGCCGCTCCAGTTCTTGCGCAACGGCGCCCAGCCGGAGGCGATCCAGCCCACATTGCCGCTCCGGTCGGCGTAGACCAGATTTTCCGACGGCACCTTGTACATCGCCGCGCCCTGTTCGAACTCCTTCCAGTTCTTCGCGCGCGACAGCCGCAGCGCCGCCAGGTATCCCGCCGCGCCCGGCTCGGCGCCCACCCACTTCAGCGCGTACGCGCGATTGCGCGCCGCGTCCTCCGCGATCACGGGTCCATGCAGCGTGTACTTCAGTTCCACGCGGCGGGGCGCCGTCTCGCCCTTTACCGCGATCTCTTCCGTCACCACCTCCATACGCTTCCACGCGCCCCTATATTCGTAGCGCAGCGGATCGGCGGGGTCGATCTTTTCCACATACAGGTCGCCCTGATCGATTCCCACGATGGTGAAGCCAAACCCGGCCTCCTCGTTGTGGCCCAGCGCGATGCCGGGCAGAGCCGGTTCGCCGGCGCCGATCACGTTCCAGCCGGGCGCCACCAGATGCACCGTCTTCCGCAGCGACGGGTTCTTGATCGGCCGGTGCGGATCGTTTGCCAACAGCGGCTTGCCGGTGACGGTCTTCGATCCGGCCATTACCCAGTTGTTACTTCCGATCGCTTCGGGTTCGATGCGCGCGTCGCCGATCGCGTCGGTGTAGTCCTTCAACAGAGCCGGCGTAATGCCGTCCAGGTTCAGGCCCCGCGGAATTTCGATGCGAATCGCCGGATCCGGCGGCAACAGCTTCTGCACCGCCTCCAGACCGAAGCGCTGTATGTCCTGTGCCCGCGCCACCTCGCGCGCCACATTGCGAATCATCAGCAGGCCGGCGATACGCGCCGTTACGTCTTCCGCCGTCCACAATCCGGGGTCGTACCCGGCTGCGCGAAACTCGGCGGGCCGTTTACCGCCCAACGAGCCGATATAGGCGTTGATGCCCTGCGTGAATGCGGTTGCGATCGCCTTCGCGTCGGGCGAGTAGCTGGCCCACTCCTTCTGCCAATCGCCGCGGTATTTGACTAGCCGCGCGATTCTGTCCCGGCCCAGCGCTGAGGGTCCCAGCACCTCTGCCAACCGGCCCGTGCCCACGCGCCGCCACAGGTCGATTTGAAAGAGCCGGTCCTTCGCCGCAAGCCACCCCTGCACGAAAAACAGATCGTCCGCCGATTGCGCATAGATGTGCGGAATCCCCCACTTGTCGCGGAGGATTTCGACAGGCTTCCGAAGACCCTTCGCGGGAATGTCCTCTGCGATGGTGCACGGTATGAAAAGAAGCGGCAGTAGGCGGAGCATGTTCCACTCAGTCTACTGCCAAGCCGTTACGGCCGCAGGGCGCTCACTTCATCCGGCAGCGCTGTTGTCAGCGCCATCGCCGCCCAGCTTGTGGCCGCTGCCGAGATCCATTGATCGCGTCCATGCGGGAAGCCCGAATCGCGGAGCTGCTGCACGGGGTTGGCGCGTGTCCGCACCACCCACGTGCCGTCGTCCAATCGCGTACGCGCCAGATATGCGACGCCCGCCGGATTCCGGACGCGTGCCGCGTCCAACGCGACGATCGCCATTCCGGTTGCGTAGGCGTCCGGCTCCAGTCCGTCTAACTGGGCCCAACCGCCGCCCGGACGCTGCGCCGCCAACAGTTCGGCCACCGCGTCCTGAGTCTCCGCGCCGCCCCAGACAAGGCCAAGCAGACGCATGGCCTTGTCCTCGGTCGTCGCAGGTTTCGAACGGATCAGCCATTCGCGGGCCTGCGCAACCCGAGAGCCGGCGTCCCGCCCGAAAATCGAAAGCGCCCGCAGGCTCAGCGCCGCCGCCGTGAACCGGCTCGCCTCCATGGGAGGCCGGATTCCAAGCATGACGAAACCGCCGTCGGGCGTCTGGGCGCGGGCGAGCGCCGCCGCCATCGCCTCGGTGGTTTCGTCGGGCGCGTAGCCTTCGGCGTGCAGACCCAGCAGCGCGTAGCTAAGCGTCACGCCGGGGTTCGGCACGTTGACCCTGCCTTCCAGGAGACCTTCGCGAATCGGCCGGTACATGGCCACTACCGCCTTCACCTGCTGGGCCGCGATCGTCTCGTCGACCGGTATGCCGCGCTTCCGCGCCATGCCGTTCAACATCTGCGGCAGCGATTGATGATGGCACGACACGCAACCCGAAGCTTTCACGAACTGCGGCCCGCTTTTTTGCAGCATCGCCACGGCGGAGGCGGCAGCGCTGCGAATCGAATCCCGGTCGCTCGCGCCGGCCGCCCGCAACCGGGCCGCCAACGCCATATCGCCGCGCCGCGTTGCCCATTGCAGCGCGCTCTCACCGGCTAAGTTCTTTACCCCTGGATCGGCGCCGTGCCGCAACAGCGCGTCCACCAACGCCGGATTCGGCGTGTCCAGGCCCACGGCCCACATCAAGGGCGTGCTGCCGGCCGCGTCCGTGGCGTTCACCTTGGCGCCGCTATCCAGCAGCGACTGGGCCATTTCCAAATTGCCATGCATCACCGCCAGCGTCAGCGCCTGCCAGCCGAAAAAGTTGCCTACGTTCGGGCTCTCGCCCTTGGCCAGCGCCTCGCGAACGGCCGGCGTCTGGTTCGTAAGCGCCGCCCCCACCATTCCTGGGGGCGGCGAAAAATCGGGAACCTGCGCGGTCAATAAAAAGGGAATCAAGGTAACAAGAATTGTTCGTTGCATACTCGGTCTACAACTACCCACGCGCAACGGCAGGCCAATTTGGTTCAGCCCGCTACTCTTGTTACGGGACTAGTCCACCTGTTCGAGAATCGCGAAGTCCCCGGGGTTCCAGGCTTGCGCGATGACATACCACTTCTTGCCCACCTTGCGCATCACCGCGTTGTGGATGTGCTGGAAGTTGGCCAGCCCCAACTCCTCTTTCGCCATGATCGTCGAGACAACCTTGTCGTCTTCGAGGATATAGATCGGCGCGCCCTTGGAGCGGTCCGGGCCGTGCAGCGCGCCGACCACCAGGTACTTGTCGTCGTAGTAGGTGTCGCAAGGGAAGGAACCCTTCGGCAGTTGCACCGTCTCCAGGTACTTTCCATCCGGCGTGAAGCGGTCGATCTCCGAATTCGGCCGGTCGGCGATGTCCACGCGCTTCTTATTCACTACGGTTACGCCGTGCCCCGTTCCGAACTGGCCCGCGCCGGTGCCGCGTCCGCCAAACGCCATCGCGTTCCACTTCGCGTCGAAATTCTTGCCAGGCGTCACTTTCGCCGTCAGAACGTAATCGAGCTTTGAGTAGCCGGTAGGAATGTAGAACATGCCGTTCAAATACTCGACGTCGGTGGGGATGAACGCGCCCTTCGCCTTGAAGTAATCGTTCGCCGCCGCCGCGCCCAGGTCGGTATCCGCCGTCGGAGGCGCCAGCGTATGCACCAGCTTTCCGTCCAGTGTCGTTGTGTACACCTTGTTCGCCGCATTGCCGGGGAACGTCAGGTAGCTCTGCCCTTTGTCGGTCCACAACATGGCGTTGTGCATGTTGGTTTTCTTCATCTCTTCGTCGGTGGGCAGCAGTTTCACGCTCTTCAGATCCGCGCTGATCTGCAGAATTCCCGCGCCCGGCAGCGCAAAGTACGTCTCGCCCTTCCCCTTCCGTTTGTCGACGGCGAATCCGCCGTGCGCGGCCTTCAGTACGGCTTTCGCCTCGGCGGGCAGGATGTCCGAGGTATGCAGAACGCGGAACCGGAAATTTCCCTGGCCGCTTACCTTCCCGACATTCCCTTGGGAGGCGGTGATCAGCGACACGGCGACAAGGCCAAGAAAAACCGGCAGGATCGGCGAAAGTTTCATAGTTCTGAACATTCTACTCCCTATTGAGCCTGCGCGAATCCGGGCAGGGCTGGCTTTGCAAACGAAGTTCGATTCCATCTCGATTGGCGGCCGCGGTGACAATCAGCGGGTGACTCGTCGCCGGGCCAGGCATCAGGCCTCTACACCTCACACGGATCGCCGAAAAATCCTCGGCGACGAGTTCGCCGCTTGCGCCCCTTAGCAACGAAATCGTGAAACTGCCGTCGGCCGCCGCGGTTGCGCCATCGGGTTCCGTCGAGCCAGTCCCGCGGAATTTCACATTCGCCCGAGGCGCGGGGCTCCGCTCTCGAAATACAACCCGTCCCCGGAGGATGACGGTTGGCTCGAACCCTGGGATTCGAATATCCATTCCCGTCAACTTCGCTCCAAGGTCAACCTGCACCACACCGGCTTCCTGCCGGCGGGCCGTGCCGGGATAGAAGATGCGGCCGAAAGGTCTCTTGCCGCTGACGGACCCCATTCGATTCACGGAAACCAAGTACGCGCCAACTGGTACTTCTCGAAGTTGGTATCTGCCGTCCGCATCTGTGCACCCGAAGCTTTGGGCGGCCTGCGCGTTTTCGCCGTCCACCGGCGCCAGGTCCAAACAGACACCGGCAATTGGCTGCCCTTCGGGCGAAACAACGCGCCCGCCAATAGAAGTATCTTCCACCAAAGTGAAGTTTACACTGACGCCCGTCTTTGCGCCCAGTCCTACGGCCGGGTCCGTACCGCTCGTGGCTTGGCGTTGAATTGAGCTGCCCATCACGTAGCGGAACTCGATCCGCCAACCCTTCGGTGCCGCGGCGGAGACTCTGTAAGTGCCCGGTGGCAAATCGAGCAACTCAAAGAACCCCTCCCCATTCGTAGTGGCGGAACGAAGAAGCCCCTCGCCTTCGATTGATATTTGAATTCCGTTCATTCTGGGCTCCGGCCCGCCGGTGGTTCTCCTGCTGCGGAAAACCAGCCCCGAAATCCGCGTTCTGGAGGCGGAGTGCGGCAATGCGCGCAAAAAGGCCAGATCGTCCGTCGCATCGCTCACCTCCGTGGAGCGATGGCATCGGGGCATTCGCAAGCCCCCCTCTTCCGTCTCGATCAAGTAGAAAAGCACCTTCTGTCCCGCGCGCGTATTCCAGTCGCAGCTAGTGCCACCCTGTCCTATTTCGTATATTTCCCCAGCCTTTGTCCCTTTGAATGGCTCCACAACGCGCAGCCAGGCCGTCGTGTCGCCATCGGAATCTGAAATCTTCGCCGGATCGGTCTTAATGACTTCGCCGGTAAACACCTTTTTCGAATTGCGCCACGCTTCGTGCGCTGACGGCCATCCGCTGCAACTACAAGCCCATGCCGATACTCCGGCAAGTCCGAACAGTACCGCACGTCTCATACCCGAAATTCTAACTCGCATAAACTAGGAACTCTATGCGTCCGCTCGCCATAGCCGCTCTCGCCCTGCCGCTGCTCGCCCAACACGGCCGGTATCTCAGCGATTCCCAGCATCCCTCCATCGGCAACCCCCAAGCCGTCGCCGCCGGCTCCAAGCTCTTTATGGGCTCTTGTGCCGGCTGCCACGGCCCCGATGGCGGCGGCGGCGCGCGCGGGCCGAATCTTGTTCGCCGTTCCCTATGGCATCCGCTCTCCGACGACGCTATTTTCAACGTCATCCGCAAAGGCGTTCCTAGCGCCGGCATGCCGCCCACCCAGTTGCCGGACGATCAGACATGGAACCTCGTTGCTTTCCTCCACGCGCTCACCGGCCCAGCCTCCACCAATCCCGTGCCCGGCGACGCCGCGGCAGGCAAGGCCATCTACTCCGGGGCCAAGGCAGGCTGTGCCAACTGCCACGCCATTCGCGGGCAGGGCGGCCATTTGGGCCCGGACCTCAGCAACATCGGCGGCAGCCGGCCGCTCGCCGTCATTCGCGAAGCCATCGTCGAACCGGCCAAGGACCTCTACTACCTCGGCAACGAAGCCGCCACCGTCACCCTCAAGAACGGCAAGACCCTCAAGGGCGTGGCCAAGAACCGCAGCAACTACTCGCTACAGTTTGTCGACACGGCGGGCCGCCTCCACCTGATCGCCATGAACGACGTACGGGAACTCGCCCTCTCCTCCACTACGCCTATGCCCACCGACTATGTCAAGCGCCTTACCCGCGACGAACTGCGCGATCTCCTCGCCTATCTCGCCGCGCAGGACATCCGCAAATGAAACTCCTCGCACTCACCCTCTCCCTGGCCGCCTTCGCGCAGGTCCAGCACGAACAGATCGCCAAGGGCGCGGCCGAGGATTGGCTCACCTACGCCGGCAACTACGCCGGCTGGCGCTACAGCCCGCTCAATCAGATCACCTCCGCCAACGCGAAAAACCTCGCCGCCAAATGGGTTTATCATGTGCCCGGCGCGCGCGGGTTAAAGAGTTCGCCCATCGTCTACCAGGGCGTCCTTTACGTCACCAACACCAACTCCATCTATGCCATCGATGGGCGCAGCGGCCGCCTGATCTGGCAGTATGCCGATCCGCGTTCGAAGAGCAACAGCGTCGATCGCGGCGCCGCTATCTGGGGGGATCGCGTCTACTTTACAACCAGCGACAACTATCTCGTTGCGCTGAACCGCCACACCGGCGCACTGATCTTCAACAGGAAGTTCGCCGATATCGAACTCGGCACCACCTCCGCCTCCGCGCCGCTAATCGCCAAGGGCAAAGTGATCGTGGGCAGTTCCGGCGGCGATAGCGGCATGCGCGGCTTTGTCATGGCGCTGTCGGCCGATACGGGCGAGACGCTCTGGAAGACCTACACCGTGCCCGCCAAGGGCGAGAAGGGCGCCGAGACCTGGGGCGACCTCATCGACTACGGCGGCGGTGCCGCGTGGCTCTCCGGCACGTTTGATCCCGCCTCCAACACGCTCTACTGGACCACGGGCAACCCCTGGCCCGACTATAACGGCGACGTTCGCAAGGGCGACAACCTCTACACCTGCTCGCTCATCGCTCTCGATCTCAACACCGGCAAAATGAAGTGGTACTTCCAGTTCACGCCGCACGATACTCACGATTGGGACGCGCAGAGCTGGCCCGTGCTTCTCGATACCGAGATCGACGGCAAGCCGCGCAAGGCCGTGCTCCACGCCAATCGCAACGGATTCTTCTATGCGCTCGATCGCGAGACCGGCGAATTCCTCCGCGCCACGCAACTCATCGACAAAGTCACCTGGGCCAAAGGCATCGATGCCAAGGGCCGGCCCATCGAACTGCCCAACGCGCAGCCAACGCCTCAGGGCAACTGGGTTTGCCCCAGCGTCAAGGGCGCGACGAATTGGATGGGGCAGTCCTATAATCCGGGCACCGGTCTTTTGTACGTCCTCACGCTGGAACAGTGCGGCATGTACTTTAAGTCGTCGCAGGAGCCCGTGCCGATGAAGAACTTCTCGGGCGGTGGCGCCACCGAGGAAGGCGGGCAGGTAATCCTCCGCGCGCTCGATCCCAAGACCGGCAAGCGCACCTGGGAGTACCCGATGACCGGCGTCGGCCGCATGTGGACCGGCACCGTCTCCACGGCCGGCGGAGTTCTCTTCACAGGCGACGACGACGGCCATTTTGTCGCCCTCGATGCCAAGTCCGGCAGGAACCTCTGGCACTTCAATCTCGGCGAAACACTCACGGCATCGCCGGTTGTGTATTCCATCGACGGCAAACAGTACGTGGCGATTCCGTCTGCGACCGCGGTCTTCGCATTCGGACTGTTCGAGCGCGCGGTGGGTGTTGAGCCGCCGGTGATCCGGATGCGATAGAGAGTTAGAACTTTTTTTCGATGCCGGCCTGTTTCAGTACCGGACATGACATCGGGAATGGCCGCGCTCGACATTGGCACCCTCAACGTCGATCATTGTCGCCAGCCGAAGGGTAGCACCGAGCGTCCCGCCCGCAGAGCCTCGTTCTCCGGTAGAATAAGGCAGCCCGGATCATGCACGGCCACCGTCATCCATTCTTCGTCCGCCTCACGCACTGGCTGGCGGCACTTGCGCTCTTGACTCTGCTCGTGACCGGCGCGGCGATCCTCCTCTCTCACCCCCGTTTCTACTGGGGCGAAACGGGCAATCTGAATGAGGAGCCGCTCTTCACGCTTCCCCTGCCGGCATCGCGGGGCAGCGTACCCACCGGCTACGGCTTCGTGCTCGCGGATCAGAACGGCTGGGCGCGAAGCTATCATTTTCTCTCGGCATGGCTCATCGCCATTACGGGGCTGTTCTACGTGTCCCTCGGCGTCGCCTCCCGGCACGTCGCCCGGAAGCTGGTTCCGAACGGTCCGCCGCCGCCGGGCACCTACAACAATCTCCAGCGCGTCACGTATCTCCTCGTCGTTTTCGCCGCGCTTCCGTTAATGATCTGGACCGGCCTTGCCATGTCGCCCGCGTTTGTCGCCGCCGTGCCATTCACCGCCACGCTCTTCGGCGGTCAACAATCGGCGCGGACCATCCACTTTTTCACCACCGTTTTTCTCGCCGCGTTCCTGCTCGTCCATCTCGTCAAGGTGTACCAGGCCGGCTTCCGCTCTCACGTCACGGCCATGATTTTCGGCACATCGAAGGAGTCCCAATGAGTACCACTCGCCGCAACCTCATCGTAACCGCCGCATCCGCCGCGGGTGTCGCAACCGCGGCCAAGGTGGCCGGCGCAAATGGACTGCTTGCCCCGGACGGCTACGGCCAATCGCTCACATACGCGGCACAACGCCTTGCAACGGGCCACGCTCCTGCGCGCGAGTTCGACCGCTCCCAGATCTCCGCGAAGCCTTACCAGAACGGTAAGCCGCCCTCGCAGGCTGACTACCAGCGCCACGTATCCGAAGACTTCGCCAATTGGCGGCTCTCCATCGAAGGAATGGTGGACCGCCCCCTCACTCTGACCGTCGCCGATATCCGCGCCATGCCGCTTTCCAACCAGATTACGCACCTCGCCTGCGAAGAGGGTTGGTCCTACATCGCAGAGTGGGGCGGCGTTCGGCTCTCCCACCTTCTGGAGCAGGCCGGCACGCAGGCCGCCGCCAAGTATGTCATCTACTTTTCCGTGCAGGCCAGCCGGTGGGACAGTATCGATATATCCGAAGCTCTTCAGCCCCAAACCATCGTGGCCCATCGAATGAACGGCGCCGAAATCCCCACGGGTTTTGGTGCGCCGTTGCGCATGCGCGTACCTAGGCAGCTCGGTTATAAGAGCATCAAGTACATGAACCGGATCGTCGTCGCCGCCGATCTCAAGTCCTTCCGTAAGGGCCTCGGTTCCGGAGCCGCCGAAGCAGGTTATCAGTGGTACGCCGGCATCTGAACCTGCTCTACCGCGCCGGCGCAAACACCGCCAGCGACGAGCAAACCGCCCGCCCGGTCCCGAATAGCGTCTCCGCCGCGCCTGTCTCCGGGTTCCGCATCGCCAGCGTCGTGGACCCGCCCCCGTCCAGATTCAGCGCGTCGAACACACCGAAGTACTCGGCCAGCATCGCCGCCGCCTCGCGCACCGGCATCTTCTCCGCTGTCATCAGGAATAGGGAGCTCCGGTCTTCTGATAACCCGATCAGCGTTCGGGACGTTCGCACGTCGTACCACGATTTCTCCGGCCCATAGCCCGCCGGTCCCCCTGGCTCAAGATCCACGCCATAAACCGGTATGGTCACCCGGCCGCCCGAAATCACTTGCGCGGACCCCGCCACCGCCACCCGCGCCGTTCCATCGAAACCCGCCTGCACGATCGACGCTTGGTTTTCTTTGCCGATCACCAGCGCTGGCGCATTCGGCACCAGTGCATAGGACTGCCGCGGCTTCTCGAAGTCTGAGTACTTGATTCCATCGGCCACCGCCAGGCCAATCAGATTGCACTCGGTATCTTGCGACGGGAACGGCTCGAAGAAATGCGCGTTCAGTGCAATCTGGGCGCCCGTCTTTTCCAGGAACGCGAGCGTGGTCTCCCGAACCGCCTCGCGGCTGCCGCTGGGCGGCGTCAGCGCGAATCGCAGCCCGGGAGTCCGAAGATCGATCTTGACGATCCGGGCGGCTTCGCGTTCGAAAATCGTGACGCCTAAATACGGAGTCCTCGCTGTCTCCGCTCCGCGCAGAGCGAAAACCGCGAGGACTCCCAATACCGGCCGCAATCCGTTAGACCGCGCGCGCGCGCCGGGACGGCGTGGCGTTCTCCCTCGACGGAGCCTTCCGCGTCGTCATCTTCGGCGGTGCGGAAAGCCGCTTCGCCTGATCCGTCACGCACACCAGAAACATCGGCTGGTCGGCGTTCTTCAGGATGTCGATAATGGTGGTGCCGTTCGTCTCCAGGAAAATAGACTTCCCGTCCGTTACCAGATGCCAATCGCTGTCCGCGCTCAAAATCTCGCTCAACCGCTTGCCCATCTCCTTTTGCAGGAACCGCAGCACGCGGCGAATCTTCTGGAGCGAAAATCCCTTCCGCCGCAACTCGGCGATCACGGCGATCTCAATCGCCTCCTCTGTCAGATAGATCCGTTTGTGCCCCTCGTGGCGCGGCGACACGACTTTCTGTTCATCCCACCACTGCAGTTGTCGAAGGCTCACACCCGTGATCACGGAAATTTCGCTCGACGTAAACTCCTTACTAGTGGCCTCTGAATCAGTACGTGTCTTTTTTGTTTTGAACATAAAATGTGTTTTCCGTTTTTGAAAAAACCTGGACTACTCGATTGTACGAAACTGGAAAAGAATGTCAACGGGAATGATGATGCTCCGCTCGGAGCTTCGTCCAATGCTTCGTCTCGCGCTTCCTTTGGTCGCCGCCGAACTCGGTTGGATGGCCATGGGTGTTGTCGATACCATCATGGCCGGACACGCCGGCCGCCAACTGCTGGGCGCGGTCGCCCTCGGGCATGGGCTGTACTACACCTTCGCAGTCTTCGGCGTCGGGATGATTCTCGGACTCGACACTCTCATTTCGCAGGCCTTTGGACGCAAGGACTTAGACGACTGCCGCCGCTCGCTCGCCGCCGGTCTCGCCGTTAGCGTCCTGATTACTCCACCCCTCATGGCCGCGGCGTTCTCCATGGGCCCGGTCATGGATTGGTTCCGGATCGACGTCGAGCTGCGGGAGACGACACAGGGCTACTTGAACGCCGTCGCTCTTGGAACTCTCCCATTGATGCTCTATTCCTCGTTGCGTCGCTTCCTTCAGGCCCAAGATATAGTGCGCCCTGTGACGTTCGCGCTCGTTTCTGCAAATATCGTAAACATTATTGCCAATTATGTTTTGATTTACGGCGAATATGGCTTTCCAAAATTGGGTGCCGCCGGCGCAGGGTACGCTACGACGCTGTCCCGTCTCTACATGGTGGCCGTGTTGACGGTCGCTGTTGCCCGGCGGAATGGCTGGGCCGGTTGGACCGCCTGGCCGGGTTGGCCGCGCATCGCCGAGGTCTGCCGCCTGGGCCTGCCCGCGGCGATACAAATTTCTTTCGAAGTGGCGATCTTCGCGCTGACCACCACAATGCTCGGCGCGCTCGGTCCCGTCGCCATCGGCGGCCATCAGATCGCCCTGAATCTCGCCAGCGTCACGTACATGATCCCCCTCGGCATCTCCTCGGCCGCCGCCGTGCGGGTAGGGCAGGCGATCGGCCGGCGGGATGCGGCCGGCGCCAGCCAGGCCGGCTGGGTGGGCATCGCCCTCGGCGCGGGTTTCATGCTCGCTTCCGCGGCGGTGTTCCTGTTCGCGCCGGGCCTGCTGGCTCGCATCTATTCGAGCGACGCGGAAATCATCGAAACGGCCATCGCGCTGCTCGCCATCGCCGCGTGTTTTCAGTTCTTCGATGGCGTGCAAGCCGTCGCCACCGGCGCGCTCCGCGGCCTTGGAGACACGCGAACCGCCATGGCTGCTCATGTCGTCTGTTACTGGTTTCTCGGCCTGCCACTCGGTTGGTGGCTCACCTATCGGGCTGGCTGGGGCGCGCGCGGCCTCTGGACCGGATTGAGCTTCGCCCTCATACTGATAGGAGTCATTCTGTTGATGGCATGGCGCCGCCAACTTGCAAAAACCACGCAATGGTCCTCATGAAAATCTGGTATCTCGCCGAACTGGTTACCGAAGTCAAAGTCGAAGATGAGCTCTCCAGTGCCGTCCACTTTGATCTTCACGCCGTTCTGGCCGACTCCGCCCTGGATGCGTACAACAAAGCGCTCGTCATCGGCCGCGACAAAAACAAGAAGTACCTCCGGCAGGAGGACGGCAAGTTCCTCCAGTTCGTTTTCCGCGGCCTGAATGATCTCGTCGCCATGGACGAGGAGTTCGCCGACGGCGCCCGCCTCCTGTTCCGAGCACAGCCCTCGATGTCGGAGGAAGAGATACAGAACGTCGTCACTCCGCGTGAATACCTCCGCGCCATGCAGGCCGAGGGATTTTCCGGCGGTAGCGAGACCATTCAATAGCCGGCCGAAAGAGTTATCCTCGGGGAATGCTGCGTTATATCGCTATTCTCGCCGCCGCCGGCCTGCATGCCCAACCCTCCATCACCACCTACGCTGGATCGGGCGCCGTAGCCTTCGCCGGTGACAGCGGCCCGGCCACTGCGGCCGCCTTCAGCCGGCCTATTTATCTGCATGCCGATGGCTCCGGCAACATCTACGTCGCCGACGAAAATAATCTGCGCATCCGGCGCATCAATGCGAGCGGCGTGGTCACGACCTTCGCCGGCAACGGCGCCCGCGGCTTTTCCGGCGACGGCGGCCCAGCCACCCAGGCGTCGCTCAACGGACCTGCCGGGCTATGTGGAGACGCGGCCGGCAATATCTACATCAACGATGTCCTGAACCACCGGATCCGCCGCGTTGATTCGAACGGCATCATTACGACCTTTGCCGGCAACGGCAACGCCGCCACCTCCGGCGATGGCGGACCCGCCGCGCAGGCCGGCATCTGGCTCCCCATTCGCTGCGCATTCAACGGCAACAACGAGATGTTTATCGCCGAGCAGGGCGGCCATCGCATCCGCAGGATCTCGGGCGGAACCATTTCCACGGTCGCCGGTAACGGGACCCGTGGTTTTTCCGGTGACAACGGGCCGGCCTCCGCCGCCGTGCTCGACAACCCGACCGCCATCGCCATCGACTTCTCCGGCAACGTCTTTTTCTCCGACCAGTTCAATCACCGCATCCGCCGCATCAATCCAGCGGGCCAAATCACCACCATCGCCGGCACAGGCACGGCAGGCTTCGCCGGTGACGGCGGCGCCGCCCTCACGGCACAGTTGAACTTCCCTGGCGGGCTCGCCGTCGACCAGGGCGGAGTGCTTTACGTCGCCGATAGTCCCAACCAGCGCATCCGCCGCATCGTACCGGGAGGTGCCATCGCCACGGTGGCCGGCAGCGGCGCGGCCGGTTTTGGCGGTGACAATGGCAATCCCGCCAACGCACTTCTGAATGGCCCATTTGGCCTGGTGCTGGACAATGCCGGCGCACTCTACATCGCGGATTCGGGGAACAACCGCATACGCCGCGTCACCCAACTCGCTCCCGCCGCCGCTCCCGACATTCCGGCCAACGGCGTCACCAATGGCGCCAGCTTTGCGCCCGGTGTCTCGCGGGGCGGGTTGGCCACCATCTTTGGCCGCCACCTGTCGACTGTGAATGGTGTGGTGGTGACGGCGGAACGCCCTTGGCCCGTGCAGCTCAACGGTGTCGGCGTGACCGTCAACGGCACGCAGGCGCGCATCTACAGTCTGGTGCGCTTGAACGGCCAGGAGCAGTTGAGCTTTCAGGTTCCGTTCGACATCAGCGGCGTCACGGCGGAAGTTGTCGTCAACAACAACGGGACCTCCGCAACCGTACGGACCACGCTCGCCGATGCGGCGCCCGGCATCTTTCTTATCGATGCCGCCAACGGAGCGTTCACACACGCCGATTTCGGAGTCGTCGCCGTCTCCCGCCCCGCCGCGCGCGGCGAAGTGTTGATCGGCTTCCTCACGGGCCTCGGCCCCGTCACGCCGCCGGTCGCGCCCGGTGCGCCCGCCCCCGGCGCGGAGCCGCTGGCAAGAACCAATGTGACTCCGGTAGTCACCATCGGCGGCCAAACCGCGCAGGTCCTCTTCAGCGGCCTGGCCCCCGGTTTCATCGGCCTCTACCAGATCAACTTCCAAGTGCCGCAGACCGCCCCCATGGGCAGCATCGACGTGGTCATCGCCTCCGGCGGCGTGAACAGTAACACGGCGAAGTTGGAGATCCGCTAGCGGACGGTCGCCGCCACCGTTCTCCGGCCCTCCCGCTCAATCACTATCTGATTCGGCGTCAATTTGTCGTGCCGCACCCGCCGCCACCCGGCGGGCGTCTGCGTGAACACATCCCGAATCAACACTGCGTTCACAACAGTCTCCGTGGCCCCCGTAATCATCCACGCCACGACCGTTAGCCGGTCCTTATCGTGCCCGGCCCACAGAATGTCCATCCGGACCGTCCGGCGCTCGGGCGGGATGTCCAGCATCTGCGTCAGTTGCCGCTGCGAGCCCGCTCGGTCAAAAACCGTCCGGCCGAACCGGTCGACGCTGATCCACTCCGCGTCGTCCAACTCGTTGGAAATCTTCAGCAAGTCCTCTACGTTTTTGGCCGCGCGAAGCGCCTCGAACTGCTTCCCGTAGATGGCGGCGGCAGTGGCCACAGCATCTTGCCCCAACAGAGGCCACGCCAGGAATGCCACCGGTACCAGGATGCGATAGGCGAGCAGGTGCAGGCAGATCGCCAGCACGCTTCCAGCGGCGGCAGCCAATAAGCCGGAGAACGGTTCATCCCGCCACGCACGCACGGCATCGCACAGCAGCCCATGCACCTCGCGCAGCGAGACTCGCCCCTGGCAGCGCTGGCGGTATACTGCGCGCATCTCATCGCCAAACTCCTTCCGGACTCTCGCCGGATAGAGGCTCAACAAGAAATCGATCACGCTACACCTCCCGCAGCCGCGCGCCGGCCGCCCTGCTCAAATTTCGCATTCGCTCTACATCGGCGGCCAGCGCGGTCCGGCCGGTTTTGGTTAAGCGGTACGACTGCTTGTCTCGCGAAGTGTCGTCCGTATCGAACCGTTCGATCCACTTGGATTCCACCAGCCGCCGCAGCGCGCCATATAGCGTTCCCGTGCTCAGCCGGACCCGGCCCTGGCTGAGCTCTTCCACGTCCTTCAGCAAGGCATAGCCGTGCCGGGGCACCTCGGCCAGGCTCGTCAGGATCAGGAAAACGGGTTCGCTCAGCGGCTCCACATGTCGCATAACGACATGTCATCACAAGGCATGTCGCCTGTCAAGCCTCTTTCGCGGGTACATAATCGAATGCGGGAATGCCAAACGAAAAACCCAACGGTATGTTTGACGCCATGCGCGCAGTTGTGCGGCGCATCCCGAAAGGAAAGGTCACTACCTACGGCGACGTTGCCATCGCCGCCGGTTTCCCCACCGGCGCCCGGCAGGCCGCCTGGTGCCTCAAAGGCGCGGGCCCGTTCCTGCCCTGGCACCGCGTCATCGGGAAGGGCGGCAAGATCCTGCTTCGAGGGGCCAATGGAGTCGAACAGGTCCAGCGTCTGGAAGCCGAAGGCGTGAAGGTCCATGGTACCCGCGTGGACCTGAAGCGCTTTGGCCACACGTTCCGCTGCTGAAAACTACTTCGCGCCACCGCCGACAAAATGCACGATTTCTACTTTTGCCCCCGCCTCCAGCGTCGTACCGCTCCACGCCGCCGTTTTTACAATGGACCTGTTGAGTTCGACCGCCACACGTTCCGGGCGCAGTCCAAGGGCCTCCAATAGGGCTAAAACACTAGTCCCGGCGGCAATTTCACGGGAGTTTCCGTTTACGACAATCTCAATCATTTGTGTTTCCGTAGGGAGAACTAGCACATTTTCTTGTCAAAGTGTAATTTGACGTGGCTCTCCCCTGCTCATTATATTTTGAGAAGGGTACTGTCTCCCTTCTCAAGAATGCCCACTTCCCTTCCTGATAGCTACTTTCCAGTTCTGTTGGCATGGATCTTTGCCATCCTGAACGCAACCGGCGTCATTTTGACGGGCGCCGCACTCGGCAAGAGAGTCCGAAACAAGTTTAAGGACATGCCCTACGAATCCGGCATGGTGCCCATCGGTTCGGCCCGCGAACGCTTCTCCGTCAAGTTCTACATGGTGGCGATGCTTTTCATCCTGTTCGATATCGAAGCGGTGTTCCTGTACCCCTGGGCGGTTGTTTACCGCGATCTCAAGTGGTTCGCCTTCGTCGAAATGCTCATCTTCATCGTGCTGGTGCTGGCCGGCTTCTTCTACATCTGGAAGAAGGGCGTACTGAACTGGTCCCACGCCGAAGAGATCGAAGAATCGGCCAAGCACGGCACACTCCACCGCGTGCCCACGCTCGAAAAGGTAGACCATGCTGCCTGAGAATTTGCAGATCGATCCGGCGGCCATCACCGCCACCCATAACACTCACAACGAACTCACCGTAGAGCTTGTTCCAGGAAAGATCCTCGACGTGCTGCGCGCGCTGAAGGCGCAAAAGTACGAGCGGCTGGTCAGCGTCACCGCCGTCGATCGCTATCCGATGGAACCCCGGTTCGAGGCCGTCTATCACCTGCAGTCGGTTGCGCTGAACCAGCGAATCCGCCTCAAGTGCCGCCTCGGCGGCGAAAATCCCTCCATTGCCTCGGCGACCGCCGTGTATGCCTCGGCAAACTGGTACGAACGGGAGACGTTCGACCTGTTTGGCATCCATTTCGAAGGGCATCCCAATCTGACCCGGATCATGATGCCCGAATTCTGGGAAGGTTACCCGCTGCGCCGGGACTACCCGGTTCACGGCCATAAATACGACTACAAGAACAGCTAGCCGAAGGCTCGCCTCCCACTTACGGAACTCCCGATTAGCATGAGCGACACACTGACCACTACAGCCGCGGAAGAGACCGGCCACACTCGCCGAATGATCCTCAACATGGGTCCGCAGCACCCGTCGACGCACGGTGTGTTGCGAGTCGTCATCGAACTCGAAGGCGAGACCATCGTAAAGGCAACCCCCGACATCGGCTTCCTGCACACCGGCATCGAAAAGCAGTGCGAAGCTCTCAATTGGCACCAGGTCATCACCCTCACCGACCGCGTCGACTATCTGGCCAATCTCTCCAACAACCTCTGCTACTCACTCGCCGTAGAAAAACTCCTGCAAATGGAGATTCCGGAAAAAGCGCAATGGATGCGCGTGCTGCTCGTGGAACTTGCCCGGATCAATAGCCACCTGGTGTGGCTTGGCACTCACGCGCTCGATATCGGCGCGATGACGGTCTTCTTCCTCTGCTTCCGCGAGCGCGAGGACATCCTGCGCCTGTTCGAGATGTTCTCCGGCCAGCGGCTGATGACGTCCTACATCCGGATCGGCGGCCTCGCTCTGGATCCGCCGCGCGGCTGGGAAAAGCGGGTGAAGACGTTTATCGACCAGTTGCCCGGCCGTATCGATCAATACGAGTCGCTGCTGAACACCAATCCTATCTGGCTGAAACGCACCAAGGGAGTTGGCCTCATTCCCGTCGAAGAGATGCTGGAAATCGGCCTCACCGGGCCTTGTATCCGCGCCGCCGGCATTCCCATGGACGCGCGAAAGATGGAGCCCTACTCAAGCTACGAGAAGTTCCAGTTTGAAGTGCCCACCTCCACTGACAACGATGTGTACGCGCGATACGAATGCCGCGTGAAGGAAATGCGGGAATCGGCGAAGATCGTCCAGCAGGCGATGGCCGGCATGCCGGACGGCCCCGTGCAGGCCGCCGCTCCCAAGCAAGTGCTGCCGCAGCGCGAACAGATGAAGACCCAAATGGAGTCGCTCATCTACCACTTCAAGATTGTGACCGAGGGCATTAGCGTGCCCGCCGGCGAGTGCTTCCAAATCGTTGAATCGCCCCGGGGCGAGATCGGCTACTACGTCGTCAGCGACGGCACCGCCAAGCCGCTGCGCGTGCACATGCGCACACCTAGTTTCGGCAACCTGCAAGGGTTGCCGAACATGATCGAAAGCCGCGGCATCGCCGATTCGATCGCCATCATGGGCAGTTTGGATTTCGTACTGGGAGATTGCGACCGATGACGTTTTCCCCGCAACTGGAAGCCCGTTTCGCCGAGCTCCTGACGCATTATCCGGAAGGGCGGCAACGCGGCGCGTTGGTCCCCATGCTGATGTACGCGCAGGACGAGACCGGCGCGATAACGCAGGAATTGATGGAGGAGCTGGCCAAGCGGCTTGGTATCACGACGCTGCAGGTCGACGAGGTCGTCGGCTACTACTCCATGCTGCACAAGAAGCCGCAGGGCAAGTACCACGTGCAGGTGTGCACCAACGTGGCCTGCATGCTGCGCGGCGGCGCGGAACTCTATGGCCACGCCTGCGAGAAACTGGGCGTGGGCCACAAGCAGACGCAGGCGAGCGGATTGTTCTCGCTCGAGGAAGTGGAATGCATCGGCGCCTGCTCCTGGGCCCCGGCCATTCAAGTGAACTACGATTTTCACCACGAAGTGACCACCGAAAAACTCGACCAGATCCTGGAGGGATGCAAGTGAAGCTCTACAATCCTCCGAGCCCGCTCGAGACGCGAGTGATCTCGAAGCGTTTCGGCACGCCGGACTCCTGGCGCGTCGATACCTATCTCGCCACCGGCGGGTTCGAAGCCTTTAAGAAGGTCCACGAAATGTCGCAGGACCAGATCATCGACGAGGTGAAGGCCAGCTCGCTGCGCGGCCGCGGCGGCGCCGGTTTCCCCACGGGGATGAAATGGGGCTTCGTACCCCGTCAAAGCGAACTGCCCAAGTACATCGTGGTCAACGCCGACGAGTCCGAGCCCGGCACCTGCAAGGACCGGCTGCTGATGGAGCACGATCCGATCCAGATGATCGAAGGGATTCTGATCGCCGCGAAGGCCGTTGGCGCCAGCAAGGGCTGGATCTACATCCGCGGCGAGTATCGCTATCTGATCGATCACATGGATTCGGTGTTGAAGGAGTGCTACGCCCGCAACCTGCTCGGCAAAAACATTCTCGGCACCGGTTTCGACTTCGAGCTCTACACGCAGACCGGCGCGGGCGCCTATGAGTGCGGCGAAGAGTCGGCGCTGCTCGAGTCCCTGGAAGGCAAGCGCGGCGTGCCGCGCATCCGCCCTCCGTTCCCAGCCGTTAGCGGCGCTTTCCAGGCGCCGACGGTGTTGAACAACGTCGAAACCTTCTCCGCAGTACCCGAGATCATCCGCAACGGCGCGAAATGGTACGCCGATCTGGGAACACCGCGCAACGGCGGCACCCGCCTGGTTTGTCTGGCCGGCCACGTGGAACGGCCGGGCGTATATGAAGTGCCGCTCGGCATGAACATGCTGTACTTCCTAAACGAAATCGGCGGCGGAATGCTGGGCGGCCGGAAGTTGAAGGCGATCATTCCCGGCGGCTCGTCGTGCCCAATTTTGTCGGCCGAAGAGTGCGATCTCGCAATGGACTACGACACCATGGCCAAAGCCGGAACGATGCTCGGCTCCGGCGGCATGATGGTGATGGACGAGACCACCGACATGGTGAAGGTCGCGCTGCGCATCATGCGTTTCTACAACCACGAAAGCTGCGGCTGGTGCATTCCGTGCCGCGAGGGCACGACCTGGCTGCGCAAGATGCTCGCTCGCATCGTCGACGGCAACGGTTCGGCGCGCGATATCGATTTGGTGGGCGACCTGGCCTCGGCCATGCTGGGCCGCACCTTCTGCCCGTTAGGGGACGCGGCCGCGCTGCCGACCATCTCCGTCGTCAAGAAGTTCCGCCCCGAGTTTGAGGCCTATGTCGCCAAGAACCCGTTCGCAACCAGCGAACTGGTCCAGGTGGCTTAAGGAGAAACGATGTCGAATCCGGTCAACCTGACGATCAACGGAACCGCGGTACAAGCGCCCGCCGGCATGCTGTTGATCGATGCCGCGAAGCTCGCCGGCATAGAGATTCCCGCGTTCTGCTACTACGAAGGCATGTCGCTGCAAGCGGCCTGCCGCATGTGCCTGGTGGAGATCGAGAAGGCACCGAAGCTGATGGCCGCCTGCGTGGTGCCCGTCGCGGAAGGCATGGTCGTCAAGACCGAATCCGAACCCGTTGTGAAGGCGCGCAAGACCACTCTCGAATTCCTGCTCACCAACCACCCGCTCGATTGTCCAGTCTGCGACAAAGGCGGCGAGTGCGAGCTGCAGGACATGGTGTTCCGCTACGGCGCCGGCGAAAGCCGCTTCACCGAAGTAAAGCACCACGTGCCCGAAAAGCAGTGGAGCCCCGTTGTGTTCTACGACGGCCCGCGCTGCATTCTCTGCTACCGCTGCGTTCGCGTCTGCAACGAAGGCATGGGCGTCGGCGCGCTGGGTATCGTCAATCGGGGCGTGGTCTCCGAGATCGCTCCCTCGCACGGCGATCACCTGGAATGCGACGAATGCGGTGCCTGCATCGACATCTGCCCCGTTGGAGCGTTGACCTCCGGCGCCTATCGCTACAAAACGCGCCCGTGGGAGATGGAACACACCGGCACCATCTGCACGCATTGCTCTAACGGCTGCAAGACCACGCTGGGCGTTCGCAACGGCGAGATCGTCCGCGGCAACAACCGGGACCGCAGCGGCATTAACGGCGAGTTCCTGTGCGTAAAGGGCCGCTACGCTTTCGATTTCAATCACCATCCGGAGCGGCTGCAGTCGCCGATGATGCGCGTGGACGGAAAGCTCGAGGAAGTGAGCTGGTCCAAGGCTCTGCAGACGATCGCCGCCAAGTTCAAAGCGATTCGGGACGGCAGCGGCAGGGTTGGCGTGATCGGCTCGGCGCGCATGACGAACGAGGAAGCATTTCTGCTCCAGAAGTTCGCGCGCACCGTCTTCGGCACCAACAACATCGACCATCAGCGCTCGGGCGACGTCGTCACCCTGCTCGACGCGCTGAGCGGCAAGACCGGCACTCTCGGCTCGACCGCGGACTGCTACAACTCCCAGGCCGTTCTGGTGCTGGGCACCGATCTATCGCAGCAGCATCCGTTTCTCGCCAATCAGGTGCGGGCGAACTTCCGGCACCACAAGGCATCGGTCTACGCCGTCACGGCCGGCCCGGTGCGCGAGGACAAGATCGCCAAGGCGTCGCTTCGCGCCGCAGGCGACGGGCTCGCGGAGTTGGAGTCGCTGAAGACCAAGCTGCAGGCCGAAAAGGAACTGCTGGTTCTGTTCGGTGACAGCGTCAAAGGGGAGAGCGTTCGCAAGCTCGTGGCGTTTGGCGAATCGCTCGGGATTCCAGTGAAGTACATCGCGCTGGTGGACTACGTCAACTCGCGCGGCGTAATGGACATGGGCCTGCTTCCGGACCTCGGTCCGGGCTACCATGCCGCCGAAGGTCCCGCGGGAATGACGCTGCCGCAGATGCTGGTGGCCGACGATCTCGACATGCTGTGGATCGCCGGCGCGGACGTCAAGGTGGACCACCCGGATGCCTTCGTCGTCGTGCAGGATCTGTTCCTGACCGGCGCGGCCCAAAAGGCCGATGTGGTGCTGCCCGCGGCCTCCGCCTACGAAAAGAACGGCACCGTGACCAATGTGTGCGGTGAAGTGCAGCGTCTGAAGAAGGCGGCCGAAACCGTCGGCGCCAAATCGGACCTGGCGATCATCGGATTGATCGCGCGCGGCATGGGAGTCGACCTGGGGAAAGTGGACGCGGATGCCGTGTTTGCGGAAATCCAGAAAACGGTGCGCGGATATAATGTTCCGTTGCCTGTCATCGTCACCGGCGGCGCCGCGCAGACGCAGCCCGTCAACGGCCGTGTTCCGGCCAATGTCCTGCCGGAGCTGATTCAGTCGGCGCGCGACACGCTGTTTACAACGGGATCGCTGACCCGTTACTCGAAAGTCTTGAATGAAGTGAGGGAAGCCCCCGGCGGCCTGTACCGCTAGGAACGCGAGCACATGGACTACCTTCTCGTATCGACCATCAAAATGCTGATCATCGCGCCGGCGCTGCTGGCGACGCTGGCCTACGTCGTGTGGGTGGAGCGCAAGGTGATCGCTCACGTGCAGTTACGCGTGGGTCCGTACTTCGTCGGTCCGCACGGTTTGCTGCAACCGATCGCCGACGCGGTGAAGCTGCTCACCAAGGAAGACTTCATTCCAAGCGGGGTGAATCACTTCTTCTACTGGCTGGCGCCGTGGCTGGGACTGATGTTCGCCGTTACCGGCATCGCCGTGATTCCGTTCGGTCCGGTGGTGGAGATCTTCGGTATCAAGACGAACCTGGGCCTTGCCGATCTGAACATCGGACTGCTGTGGATTCTGGGTCTGGCCGGTATGGGCGTGTATGGCATCGCGCTGGCGGGCTGGTCCTCGAACAACAAATACGCCCTGCTGGGCGGGCTGCGCAGTTCGGCGCAGATGATCAGCTACGAGTTGCCGATGGCGCTGGCGCTGGCCGCGCCGCTGCTGATTTCGAACTCGCTGAATCTCCGGGAAGTAGTCGATACGCAGGCCGGCTACGCCTTCGGCTTTGTTCCGAACTGGAATTTGTTCACCGGTTTTCAGATTGTGGGTTTCGTGGTTTACATGATCTGCGGCTTCGCCGAAACCAATCGCATTCCATTCGATCTGCCGGAAGCCGAAAACGAACTTGTCGCCGGCTTTCATTCCGAGTACTCGTCGATGAAATTCGCCGCCTTCTTCATGGCCGAGTATTGCAACATGGTCATTGTCTGCTCCGTGGCCACGGCGCTGTACCTCGGCGGCTGGCACCCAATCGTGCCCCAAGCGATCTCGCCGCTTGTACCCGCGGTGTTCCACTGGGTGCTGGCGGGAGCGTTGTTTTATCACGGCATGCACCCGGCCCGGCCAGCCGATAAGCGGACGTTCCCCGTGTTCGGCGCTATTCTCGGCGCGTTGGGTTTTCTGTTCGTGGCGCCCGGCATCGGCCCGATTGTCACGCCGCTGTTCTGGTTCCTGGGAAAGGTGGCGTTCCTCCTGTTCTTCTTCATTTGGGTGCGGGCGACGCTCCCCCGTTTCCGCTATGACCAGCTCATGAAGATCGCATGGCTCTTCCTGTTCCCGGTCGCGCTCCTCAATCTTTTGGCCACGGCACTCGGCGTGACCCTGTTCGGCAAATAACACGCTATGGACCTCATTCTCTTTCTCACCTTCGCCATCATCGCGGTGGTTTGCGCGTTGAGCATGGCGCTGCAGCGGCATCCGGTGGCCAGCGCGCTGTCGCTGATCGGTGTCATGGTTTCGCTCGCCGTGTTGTACGTGCTGCTGGGCGCAGAGTTCATCGCCGCGGCGCAACTGGTGGTGTATTCGGGTGCGATCATGGTGCTGTTCATCTTCGTCATCATGCTGCTGAACGCGGGCGCCGAGAAGATGACGCACAAGGCCGGATTGGCCGAGTTTCTTGGCATTCCGCTGCTGCTGCTCTTCCTGGCGTTCTCCACCTGGGTGATCACCAATGCGACGCCGGCCGGCAAGATGATCAAGTTCGGCAACTTCACCGGCGGCGGTCCGCGGGAAGTGGGCTGGGAGTTGTTCACGCGCTACGTGCTGCCCTTTGAGGTCACCTCGATATTGATTCTGATCGCCATCGCCGGCGCTGTCCGGCTGGCCAACCGGGAGCTCGACTAACCATGAGAGAGATCCTTCCGCAGGAGCTTTTCACGCAGGCGGTGCCGCAGGCGGCCTACCTGATCCTGAGCGCGATCCTGTTTACGATCGGCATCGCGGCGTTTCTGTTCCGCCGCAACATCATTACGGTATTCATGGCGATTGAGCTGATGCTCAACGCGGTGAACCTCTCCTTCGTAACGTTTTCCAACCAATTCGGCAAAGTGGACGGGCAGATCTTCTCGTTCTTTGTCATGGTCGTCGCGGCCGCCGAAGCCGCTGTCGGGCTGGCCATCATTCTGATGGTCTTCCGCAACAAGGCGACATTGCAGATCGACGATATCGACTCACTGAAGAACTAACGGACGATGCAACTCTGGCTCATCCCAATCCTCCCTCTGGCCGGCGCCGCGATAAACGGCCTGACCGGACGCCGCACCAGCAAATCGCTGCAGTCCGCGGTGGCCATCGGCAGCGTGCTGCTGTCGTTTCTCTGGGTCGTGAAGACCCTTCTTGGACTTGGTGCTCTGGAAGAGCGCTACGTTGAGCACTACTTCACCTGGATCGCCTCTGGTTCGCTTTCGATCGGCGTCGACTTCGCGGTGGACCGGCTGACGGCGGTGATGCTGTGCGTGGTCACAGGCATCGGCACGCTCATCCACATTTACGCCACCGGCTACATGCACGAGGAGGAAGGCTACTACCGGTTCTTCTCCTACCTGAACCTGTTCATGTTCTTCATGCTGGTGCTGGTGCTGGGCGCGAACTTCCTGCTTCTGTTCGTCGGCTGGGAAGGCGTGGGTTTGTGTTCGTACCTGCTCATCGGTTTCTACTTCCAGAAGCGGTCCGCGACCGACGCCGGTAAAAAGGCGTTCATCGTCAACCGGATCGGCGATTTTGGCTTCTCGCTGGCGATGTTCCTGATTGTGGTGCTGTTCGGTTCGCTCGACTTCGGCATTGTGTTTGAAAAGGCCAAGGCGCTGCCGGTGGAGGCGTCGGCCGGGATGATCACGGCGATCTGCCTCCTGCTGCTTGTTGGCGCGACGGGCAAGTCGGCGCAGATTCCGCTGTACGTCTGGCTGCCGGACGCGATGGAAGGCCCCACACCGGTATCGGCGTTGATCCACGCCGCGACGATGGTGACGGCCGGCGTTTATATGTGCGCCCGTTCGGCCGCGCTGTTCATGAAGGCGCCGATCGCGATGGAAGCCGTTGCGGTGATCGGCCTGTTGACGGCCGTGATGGCGGCGACGATCGGCCTGGTCCAGAACGATATTAAGAAGGTCTACGCTTACTCGACGGTTTCGCAGCTTGGCTTCATGTTTCTGGCGGTGGGCTGCGGCGCGTTTGGCGCCGGCATCTACCACGTGGTGACGCACGCCTTCTTCAAGGCGCTGTTGTTCCTGGGCGCCGGCTCGGTGATTCATGCCTGCCATCATGAGCAGGACATGCGCCACATGGGCGGGCTGCGCAAAAAAATTCCTCATACGTTTAACGTTCTTCTGATCGCCGCGCTGGCGATCGCCGGTTTTCCGATGATGTCGGGTTGGTGGTCCAAGGAAGATATTCTCGGAGCGGCGATGCACCATCACGCCTGGATGTATTGGGCCGCGTGGGTCACGGCCGGAATGACGGCGTTCTACGTATTCCGTTCGATCTTCCTGACGTTCTTCGGCGAGTACAAGGGCCATGCGCATCCCCATGAGTCGCCCTGGGTGATGATTGGACCGCTGTATGTTCTGGCGATCCTTTCGGTGGTTGGCGGCTGGCTGTTCCGGATTCCGCACCTCCTGGAACCGGTGTTTAAGGGCATCGTTCCGGAGGGCCACTCCGAGCACTCCATGGCCGATATGATTTTGGGCACCGCGCCCGGCCTGATCGGAATCGCGCTGGCCTACGTGGTTTACGTCGCGAGCCCGGGCATGGCCGATTCGATCAAGAGTTCGTTCCAGGGTCTCTACAATTTGCTGCTGAACAAGTACTACGTTGACGAAGCGTACGATGCGACCATCGTGCATCCCATCGAACGCAGCTCCCGGAACTTCCTGTGGAAGGTGATGGACGCCGGCGTGATCGACAACGGAATTGTCCACGGCTTCTCCGGCGGCGCCCAGAACCTGGGTAACCTGCTGCGGCGGATGCAAGGCGGCGAGATTCGCAACTACGGCGCGTGGGTGGTCATCGGAGCGATCTTCGTCTTGGGCGCCTTCACCGTTCTGGGAGGTACGAAATGAATCTCCTCAACCTGGTCCTGATCCTTCCGCTCGCCGGGTTCCTGATCACGCTGCTGCTGCCGAAAGACAACAAGGGCGCAGTCAAGAACTTCGTGCTGGGCTTCTCGATTCTGATCTTCGTTGTGTCGCTTGGGTTGGCCGGTCCGGCGCTGGAGCGCCCCGCGGCAATGACCTGGGTGACGGACACGGAGTGGATCTCCACGCCGGCCATCCGCTATCACGTCGGCCTGGACGGCGTTTCGCTGTGGCTGGTGCTGTTGTCGACCTTCCTAACGCCGTTGGCCGTATTGCTGTCGTTCAAATACATCGACCACCGGGTGAAGGAGTTCTTCGCGTTCCTGCTGCTGCTGGAGTTCGGCCTCATTGGCGTGTTCGTGGCGCTGGACCTGTTCCTGTTTTACGTGTTCTGGGAAGTGTGCCTGGTGCCGATGTACTTCCTGATCGGCATCTGGGGGCACGACCGCCGCATCTACGCCGCGGTGAAGTTCTTCATCTATACGATGGTTGGCAGCGTACTAATGCTGGCCGCGTTCCTGTATCTGTACGGCAAGTCCGGCACGTTCGACTACCCGGCGATGCTGGCGATGATGCAGAGCGGCAAGCTGACGCTTACCCATTTGGAAGAGACGCTGCTGTTCCTGGCCTTCTTCCTGGCGTTCGCGATTAAGGTCCCGCTGTTCCCTCTGCACACCTGGTTGCCCGATGCCCACGTGGAGGCGCCGACGGCCGGATCCGTGATGCTGGCCGCCGTCATGCTGAAGATGGGCACCTACGGCATCCTGCGGTTCTGCCTGCCGATGTTCCCCAACGCCGTGAAGGAGAACGCAAGCTGGATTGTGACCCTGGCGCTGATCGGAATCGTCTACGGAGCGCTAGTGGCGCTGGTGCAGCCGAACATGAAGAAGCTGGTGGCCTACAGCTCAGTGAGCCACCTGGGCTTTGTCGTGCTGGGGTTGTTCTGCGGCAACCAATGGGGATTGGACGGCGCTGTGTATCAGATGCTGAATCATGGCATCTCCACGGGTGCGTTGTTCATGCTGGTCGGCTTCCTGTATGAGCGTCAGCACTCGCTGGAGATCAAGGACTACGGCGGCGTGGCGACGCCCGCGCCGTGGTTAACGGTGCTGTTCCTGGTTACGACGCTGGCCAGCGTCGGCATGCCGGCGCTGAACAATTTCGTCGGTGAGTTCCTGGTCTTGCAGGGCGCGATGAAGACCAACGTCTGGTGGGCGACGATCGCGGCGACAGGTGTGATCCTTTCGGCCTGCTACATGTTGTGGATGGTGCAGCGCACGTTCTACGGCGAGACGCCGGAATCGGTGAGCCACCATATGACCGATCTTTCCAAGCGCGAGTGGCTATGCATCATGCCTCTCGTGGTGCTGATGGTTTGGATGGGCGTCTATACACAGACGTTCCTGCCCTCGATCGGCGAGTCGAACAAAGTGATACTGGAGCGCAGCGTCTCCGCGCGGACCTTGGCGGAGGCTACGAACAATGGACGCTAACTTCTTCCCCTCCAACGCCGACATAATGCGGATCCTGCCGGAGATCATTCTGACCCTGGCGGGCACGCTGCTGCTCCTTGTCGAAGGCTTCCTGAAGGACGGCGACGATCGCGGCATGGTGGCGAACCTGACGTTCGCGGCGATCGCGGGCGCCATGGCGGCGTCGGTGATGGCGTACGGCAACCCTGGCACCGGGTTCTACGGCATGATCGTTTCGGACGGTTTCGCGGCGTTCTTCCGGATTGTGGCGCTGGCCGTTGGCCTGCTGACGGTGCTGTGCTCCGGCGCGTATTTGAAGCGCGAGCACGCCTACACGGGTGAGTTCTATATTTTGCTCCTGTTCTCGCTGGCCGGCCAGTGCCTGATGGCGGCCTCCAACGAATTGATGATGGTTTTCATTGGCCTGGAAGTGAGCTCGATCGCGAGCTACATTCTGGCCGGGTATCTGCGCGACGATAAGCGCGGGAACGAGTCGGCGATCAAGTACTTCCTGCTGGGCTCGTTCGCCACGGCGTTTCTACTGTACGGCGTGTCGTGGATCTACGGCATGACCGGGACGACCAACCTGACAGCGATCCGCGAGGCGTTGACGAAGGGCGTGCCGTCGGAGACGATGGTCGCCGCCTCGGCCGCTTTGATGTTGATTGGCTTTGCGTTTAAGGTTTCCGCGGCTCCGTTCCAGATCTGGGCGCCCGATGTGTATCAGGGTGCGCCGGCCCCGGTGGCGGGTTTCCTGTCGGCCGGTCCGAAGGCGGCAGCGTTCGCGATTATGATCCGCGTGTTTCTGACGGCGTTCGAACCGTTGACGGCGAAGTGGGCGCCGGTTCTGTGGATGCTGGCGCTGGCCACGATGATCGCGGGCAACTTCGCCGCGCTGTGGCAGTCGAACATCAAGCGGATGCTGGGCTACTCGTCGATCGCGCACGCCGGCTATGTGCTGGTCGCGATCACCACCCATTCCGTTACCGGTACTGCGGCCGCCATGTTCTATCTGGCCGCCTATGCGCTGATGAACTTTGGCGCCTTCGCAGCCGTGACGCATGTGGCAGGCAAGGGCGAGAAGCACGTGACGCTGGACGACCTGAAGGGCCTGAGCCAGCGGCAGCCCGGAGTGGCGGCGATTCTGACCATCTTCATGCTTTCGCTGATCGGCGTGCCGCTGACCGCCGGGTTCTTTGGCAAGTTCTACATCTTCAAGGCGGCGATCGAAGGGAAGCTGGTGTGGCTGACGGCGCTGGGTCTGTTGAACTCAGCGGTGGCCGCCTACTACTACCTGCGCGTGCTGGTGGTAATGTACATGCACGACCCCGAGACGACCGAGCCGGCCGAGGAGATTCCGGGCGGAATCAAGGTGACGATGTGGCTGACCGCGGCGGCGACGCTCGTGTTGGGCGTGTTCCCCGGTCTGGTGTTGGACTTCGCGAACCAGTTCGCGGTTCTGGGCCGCTAGCCGAGAATGTCGAGCAGGTGCTGCTCGAGTTCCTGACCGGTCTGGGCGACGGCGGCGTTCGCAGCCGAGGCGTTACGCGCTTCGATGAGTGCGACCGTTTCTGCGCTCAGGTCGACGACGTCGGCAGGCGCGTCGCCGGCATTGAGCGGCAGCCGCGCGAGGCGTTCGGCGGCGCGTTGCACGCGCTCCTCGGCCCGGCGGATACCTTCCGCGGCTGTGGCTATTACACTCATTCCTAACTACCTTTTCGACAGGAGTAGCTAGATCATTAGATTTTCTTTCGAGGGTGGACTTTGGGACCCTCCGTCATTTTTTATTGCGATTTCGTTTCCCGTCGAAAGGCGGGTTCTATCGGAGATATGGAGCCGGACCGGGCCGACGCGTTTCTTCCGGATCAGTACTTTGTAAGTGAGAGTACGGGTGGCGGTTTGGGACCCTCCGTCACTTTTTTGCGTTCCGGCGGTTGTCCTCCTTCTCTGAAAAAGTGAACGCCCCTGGTTTGGGCCAGGGGCGTTCGCGCTATACGGACCCATTATAGAAGCCCGTCAAGAGATCTTGAGCGGTTTGGGGCCTCGATTGGCCGCAAGTGGTTGGAAAGAATACGGAAGAATTATTTCGAACCTCCGTCAACGCTTAGACCGGCCGGCGGCGTTTGAAGTAGAAGTACCAGCCGAGGGCGGCCCCGGCCCAGAGCGGGATGACGGAGAGCGGGGCGTCGCGGATTAGCAGGTATTTCAATTCGCCGCGCTGCATCATGAAGCTGAACGGCAGCAGAGTGAGGAAGACCGTGGCGATTTGCAGCCATTTCTGTTTGGCCAATTCGGCCTTGGCGCGGAGGAGGGATTCGAGCGCCGCGTCCGGCGGCGCGGGCGCCGATACGGCGAGGCGGCGGGGGCGAGCGGCGGCGAGGATTCGTTTGAGATCGGGATCCGATTCCAGATACTGCTCGACGAGGAGGCGGGTGGCGGGGCTGCCTTCGCCCTCCTGGTAGAGAGGCAGCAGGTCGAGAATTACGTCACGGGTGATGGTCATTTTGAGCTCCTTGATTCGCGTTGTTGCCGCAGCTCGGTGAGACGGAGGCGCGCGCGGAAGACGCGGGCCTTGACGGCGCCGGCGGTGATGCCGAGCGCACGGGCCACCTCCTCGTAGCCGAGTTCCTCGAAGACCGCCATAACAAACGCGGCGCGGTCGCCTTCGGCGATGCGGTTGAGATCGCGAAGGGTATGGGCGAGTTCGTCGCGGGCTTCGAGGCCGCTTGCCTGGGCAGCCGGGATGGAGAGGTCCGAATCGTCCGGGACCTCGCCCCGGAATGCGCGCAGGTGCGCCGTGTAGAGATTGCGGGCGATGGTGAATAGATACGCCTTGGCGGTTTCAGTACGGATGGGCACGTCCGTGGTCCAGGCGCGAACGAACGTCTCCGAAGCGAGATCCTGCGCCAGCTCCCAGTTGCCGGTGAGGTAGAGCAAGAACCGGAACACATCGGCGGAGTAAGCGGTGTAAAGCCGCTCAAACTCGTTGGTCTCGGTGTTGGCTCGCATCGGGGTTCGGACAGTATATGCGGTGGCGCGGCCGGGGTTACGAAAATTTTCGCGGGGTCAATTTTCCCGAAGAGCGTGGATCGGATCGACGCGGGAGGCGCGGAGGGCGGGCAGTATCGTCGCAGCGATCGATATCGCGCCGATCAGGATGGCCACCGCGAGGAGCACCGGCGCGTCGAGCGGCGCGACCCCGTAGAGTTGGCTGGCGATCCAGGGCGTGAGGCTCGCGGCGAGGACGGTCCCAACGAGCAGGCCGATTCCGGAGAGGGCCGCGCCGTCCGCAAGGACTCCGGTGAATATCCGCCCCGGCGCACAACCGATGGCGAGGCGAATGCCGATCTCCCGCCTCCGCTGCGATACCAGGAAGGCGAGCAGTCCGTGGAGTCCGAGAGCGGTCAACAGCGCGGCCACGCCCGCGAACAGGAGAACGAGCCCGTGCGCGGTGCGGCGGGCGGATAGAGAGCCGTCGCGTCGTTCCGCCATCGAGGCCAGCTCAAACAAAGCCGTGCCGGGCGAGAGCCGGGCAAACTCCCGCCGCACCGCTGGGACTGTGGCGTCCGGCCCACGCCAAACGAAGCTGAAGCGGCGCGTGGGGGCGGCCGACCAGGGGCGGAAGTAGACCCCGTTCGGATTGCCGCTGCCGGCCAGATCCTTCAGCCGGATGGAACGAACGACACCCACCACCGTCATGCGGAAGTCCGGCGGTGCGCCAGGGAAGTACATCTTTTTGCCGACTGGATTTTGAGCCGGCCAGAAGCGGCGGGCCAACCGCTCATCGACGACGACTGGTCTCGCAGAGCCGCTGGTGTCGCGGTCCTCGAAGAGGCGGCCGTGGATGGGTTGGAGCGCAAGCGTCTCCATGAACCCAGGCGTGACGAGGAATTGAATGGGCGAGACGACGGACTCCCCCACCTTGGGAACGTAGCCATCGGCCATCACGACAATGTCGTTGAAGGAAGTCGCAAAGGGCAGATTGGACGCGCCGCCGGCGGAGGAGACGGTGGGGATGCCGGCGAGACCGCGCACGATCCGGTCCGCGGACTGGAGCAGGTCCTCGTTCCGTGGATGGGAGGCACGCGGCAGATGGGTGGTGGCGGTCCAGACGCGATCGACTTGGAAGCCAGGGTCCACACGGAGCAGTTCCCGCAGGCTAACGGTGAGCAGTGCGGCGCCCCCGGCGAGAACGAACGCGAACGCGACTTGGGCGATTACGAACACCCTTCGCAGCAGAAGACCGCGCCCGGTGACGCCGCGCGCGCCCGGGCGCAGGCCGGTCTTGGAAAGCGCCGGCGCCAGGGACACGAGGCTTGCCAGTAGACCGGCGAGGATGGCGCCGCCCATTGCATAGACGGCGACGAGCGGCGAAACTTCGATCTCGACCGCGCCGGGCAGGAGGCTCCGATCCAAGGCGCGGAGCAGCAGAGTACCGGCAGCAACGCCGACCGCGCCGCCGGCCAGCGCCTGGACGAGGCCATCGACAACGGCGCGGCGAACAAGATCGGCCCCGGTGGCCCCGAGAGCGAGGCGCGTGGCCGTTTCGGGGGTCCGGGCATGCGCCCGCGCGAGGGAGAGCCCGGCGAGATTCGCGGCGCCGGCGAGGAGCACCAGGAGAGCGCCGGCCCAGAGCAGGCGCAGGCTGGGCCGCACGTGGCGCATGATCCAGGATTGAAGCGGCTCGATGTGCGTGTAGAAGCCGGACTCGAGGATGAGATGTTTGACCTGCGGAAGCAGGTCCAGCGCGCGGAGATTCAACGCGTCCACCTGGGCGCGAACCTGCTCGATGGTGGCGCCATCGCGCAGCCGAGCCAAATAGCGATAGTTGTTGCTGTGGCGGGCCCGCTTCTCCTCCGGCGAGAGCGCGAGGGGAACGAAGTAGCGCGCGCCCGATGTCATGAAGCGGAAGCCGGGCGGGAGAATGCCAACGACGGTCCGCACGCGCCCGTCGATACGTATCTGGCTGCCGAGGGCGGGTTGTCCCCCGAACCGCTCCCGCCAGAAGCCGTCGGTCAGTACGACGGCGAGATCCTTGCCCGGCTCACTCTCGGCGAGATCGAAGAAACGCCCTTGCGCAGGCCGCACGCGCAGCACATCGAAGAATGAAGGCGTGACGGAGACGCCGCGTACCTGGGTCACGCCGCCGCCGTGGTCGACGGGATAGGAGACCATTTGATAGATGGCTTGGCTCGAAAGCGTGTCGACGGCCTGGGAGCGTTCGAAGTAATCGCCGGCCGCGGACTCCTCCTGATCGGTAATTCCGGCCTTCGGGTATTGATTGGCGAGGACGATGAGTCTGCCGGCCTGGTCGAAGGGGAGCGGCCGGAGGAGCAGGGAATCGACGACGGTAAAGACCGAGGTGTTGAGGGCCGTGCAGATTCCGATGGTGGCGACGATGGTGAGGGTGAGCGCGGGCCGTTTGCGGATGGCGCGAAGGGAGTCCCGGAGATCGGCGGCGAGGAGGTCCAACCAGCGGCCGGGGCGCGCGTCGCGGCACTGCTCGCCGACCTGCTGCGCGCCGCCGAACTCGTGGCGGACGCGCCGGCGGGCTTCCGGCTCGGAGAGGCCGGTTTGGATGAGGTCCCGGACGCGCTCTTCGATGTGGAAGGCGATCTCGTTTTCGAGACCGTTTTGCGTGGATCGACGGAACGGCCACATACTCAGTTCGCCTTGGTTTCGGGGAGCCCGAGGATGAGGCCGATAGCCTGGGCGAGGCGATGCCAGCTCTCGGAGCCGTTCGAGAGCTTCTTTCGGCCGAGGCTGGAGAGGCGGTAGAACTTGGCCTCCCGGCCCGTATCGGTGAGACCCCATTCGGCGACGATCCACTTTCGCTGTTCGAGCCGCTGCAGGGCGGGGTAGAGAGAGCCGCCGGGGACTTGCACGACGTCGCCGGAGATCTGTTGGAGACGCTGGGCGATGGCGTAGCCGTGAACGGGCCCGAGGGCGACGGTTTTGAGGATGAGGAGGTCGAGGGTGCCTTGCGGGAGGGGGGATGGGATCCCTTGCGCTTCTAGTTGTTGAGGGTAGCATTGAAGGGGTAGAAGGACAAGGGGTGGGGGCATTTGGGGTTTTCTCCGCGCGGGTTACTCGAGGGGAGGATGCGAGAGGGAGTCGGCGATCTCTTGAAACGCCTCGCGCAATTTCTCTAGGCCTTGCATGCCGTTCCGGATGGCGGAGTCCGCGAGTGCGATGGCTTGTTGGATGTCGGCCTGTGATTGGTTGAACTCTCCGGATTTTGCGACCGCCCCGGACCGGTTCGCGTGCGTTTTGGCCAGAAGTGGGAGAAGTTCAGTGCGGCCGGATTCGACGAGGCGCTTGTAGATACGGATCGCGGCGCCGTACTCGGCAATAGCGGCGCCTAGTTGACCGAGCCTGTCGAGCGCGACGCCCTTGTTCATCCGGGCGGTGGCAAGTTCGTCTTCAAGTTCGATGCCGGCGGAGTCGACAAGCCTTTCGAAGATCTTGATCGCGGCGTCGGCTTCAGCGACGGCCGACGCTGCCCGGCCAAGATTGTTGAGAGCGATGCCTTTGCTCATGTGGGCGGCAGCGAGGGTGCGTTCTTGTTCGCTGTTGCGGGAGTCAACCAGATTTGTGAGTATTCGGATTGCGGCTTCAAATTCGGTGATAGCCGCAGCGGGTTGATCGCAATCGGCGAGTGCGCAACCCTTGTGCACTAGGGCAACCACAAGCCCGTCTTCGGAACTCACGAAAGGGATTTCGACGAGACGTTTAAGAATTTTTATGGCGGCGTCAAGTTCGGCGATAGCGGCGTGTGGTTGGCCGAGAATGCCGAATGCACGGCCCTTACTGCTGTAGGCGGCGGCGACGTAGTTTTCGTGCTCGTTGCTATCGGGACCGGCGAAACTTTCCAAGTTCTGGATGACGGATTCGAATTCCGTAATGGCGGCGGCGGGTTGGCCGAGATTGCAGAGAGCTTCGCCCTTGCTTATGCGGGCGCGGGCCAGGCTGCCTTCGAGTTCGGTGCGGCCTGATCCGACGACACGGGCGAGGATTCTCTCGGTAACCGCGAAGAGGTGCAGAGCGAGGCGATTCTCCTTACCACTCCACGCCTCATCGCCCCGATTCCCGCAGGCAAATGCTACCGCTTCTCCACCCGGCTCCGCCCATTCCCGAAGCAATTCCTGAATCGGCAGCACGAGACCATACACGGTTACCGGCGCGCCGCCCGCGACGACTGAATCGCTAGCGACGATCATCCGGCTTTGCACTTGGCGGCTCAGGGCGGACTGGCGTGCCTGGTCGTCCGGCAGACCCAGTTCGATCGCCTCTTTCCGGAGCGGGAACGGGAACTGCGCCAGGAAGCCGAGCAGTTGGCGGTCCTCTTCGGCGAGGCGTTGCCAGTGGTGGAGGAGGATTGGCCGGAAGGCCTCCTGGCGGAGCGACTCGTCGGCCTGGTCGTAGCCGGCGAAGAGTTCCGGGTTGTTGAGAAAGTCGCGAAGCGTCGTCTCCGAACCGGGACCGTTCAGATACGACAGCACGGAGGAAAGCGCCAGCGGGATTCGGTGGACCCGCTCGAGCAGCGCGCGGAGGTCCGCATCGCTGGCCTTTCTTAAGCCGGTGGCTTGCGAATCCCTCCGCTCCGCCTGCAGCCATTCCAGGGCGGCCGCGGCATCCATGCCTACGCCGAGAGAATCCGTTGCGCCGAACGGCTGCAGCCGGCGCCGGGTGGGTGGAAGTTCCGGGAGCAAGCGGCTTTCAAACAGGAGGCAACAGCGATGTTCGCGCTCCCAGAGCATGCGCACGAGGGCGCCGAGTTCCGCATTTTGGAATCGGCCCTGCCCATCAAGCAGGTTTTCTGCGTTCTGCCAGAGCAGCCAGATGCGGCCTGTGCCCGCACTGCGACTGAGTGTGGTAAGGGCATGCTCCAGCTTAATGGCGACAGGGAGATCCAAGGCGATCCGCTGTTCCCACTCCCGCCGACGGGATTCGTCCACCAGTTCGCCAACGCGGAGGAGGATGGCGGTGAGAGATGCCTGCGACGGGTCGCGAAAGTCCCAGCCAATGACGGCGGAGGCCTTTTGGGGATCCCAGTCCGCACCGGCGCGGGCAAGATTGAGAGAGGCGGTGAGAACGCCGGTTTTGCCAAAA
This sequence comes from Acidobacteriota bacterium, assembly GCA_016871155.1. GTDB lineage: Bacteria > Acidobacteriota > Terriglobia > Bryobacterales > Bryobacteraceae. The sequence goes on from VFZO01000006.1 coordinate 46,871, forward strand.
CCGGGCGGCGCAACGAGCACGATGACCTTGGCGCCATTTGGGTCTGCGGCCTCGTCGCAGACGGCGCGGGCTTCCCGTTCCCGGCCGTAGATAGGTGTGCTGAGAGAGGGCAGGGGGCCGGCCGTGCGGTAGGTGAGCGGGAGCGTCTGTTTCAGGAGTTGGAGTAGTTCGTCGAGCTTCAGGTGCACGGACTCAAAGCCGGCCTCGATTTGGCTCTGAATCCGGTTGACGCCTTGCTCCCAGTCTGCCTCGATGAAGAGCCTGGAGCCGCCGGCGGTGCGAACATGGAGGTCCGCGAGGAGGCGGGCGAAAACGATCGAACGGAGAGGTTGATTTGATTGGATCTCCGCATGAAACAGCGCGGTGAAGTAGCGGGGCCAGCGCTCACGCAGCAACCTCCGCAGGTTGTCACGGAGTTCAGGTTGCGCATGAGTGGCAGCGAAGTGCTCGTCCAGCGCCTTTTCGATGCGCTTGAGGACGATGCCTGTTACCGCTTCATGGCCGCGCGGGTCACTGACGAGGAGGCACTCAACTCGGGCATGGGCGTCGTCTACGGAGTCGACGGCCCAGTCGAGCGGGTTGACGGCGCGCGCCAGCAGAAGCGAATACAGGGTGCGGATCTGAGTTTGCTGGGGTTGCAGGAGGAAGCCAACGGGGGCGTCGGCAGGAGAGCGAATTGCTTTCCAAACCGAGGCCGCTTTCTGTACCAAGGACTCGAGCATTGGAGTCCCCTCGCCGGGGACGGCGAGCATCTCAGTCTTGGTGAGAGGCGCACCGATGCGGGTGCCGTAGTCATTTGCGACGGCGATGGCAGCGACCCAGTATGAGCGTAGGAGCGCACGCCTGAGGTCCTGACTCTCGTGCGGGCCTGCGAGGGACAACCTTTTTGTCGATGACGGCTAAAAAGTTGCCGATGGACTGGTCGGTGCGGCCGCCGCCGACCTCGCCGAGAAGGCCGGCGAGGGTCGACTCCTTATTTACGAGTTGCAGGGCGGCAATACTAAACCCCACGAGGGCTAAGTCAGGCATACCGAAACCCCTATGCTATCAGCAGGCGGAGAGGCTGGTTCCGCGGCGGAACCCATCGGCGATGGATGACCGGGGGTGACCCACGCCCCCGGTGCGCCTCGAATTTTGCTAACCTTCCAGGTACTTCACCTTCTAGTAACGGGCCGATGCTTACTCGGGGATTTTTCATACTATTGACCGCGTTGCCGCTGCTTGGGCAGAGCAATGCCACGATTACCGGGCTTGTCGCCGATCAATCCGGCGCGCCGGTGGCGGGCGTGAAAGTCGCGATTCTGGCCACGGGGACGAACACCACGCAGGAGACGTTGACCAACGACATCGGCTCCTACACCGTGCCCGCGCTGCCGCCGGGGTCCTACATCGTGTCCGTGGACTTGAGCGGCTTTAAGAAAGCCGCTTCGCGGGAGCTTCGCGCCGATTCGGGCTCCACGTTGCGCGTCGATCTGACGCTGGTTCCGGCGGACTCAAAGCAAGTGATCGACGTCTCGGCGGACCCGCCGACAATCGAGACGCAGAACTCGATGCTTTCGAATTCCGTCTCCGAGCGCGAACTGAATTCGCTGCCAATAGGTGCGCGGAACGTGCTGGATTTGGCCATGACGATGCCGGGCGTGGTTGGCGACCCAGGTTCCGACGAAGCCGGCATTTTCATGGACGTGCCCAGCGCCGGATCCGGTATGTCGATTGGCGGCGGGCGCGCGGGATCGTCGGCGATCCTGGCCGACGGGGCCAACGCGACCTCGATCGGCATCGGCCGCGCCACCGTTACCTTCACGCCGGATACCGTGCAGGAGGTGCAGATTATCACGTCGACGTTTTCGGCCAAGTACGGGAACTCCGGCGGCGGGGTGGTGCAGACCGTTTCCCGGGCCGGCACGGACCGCTATCGCGGTACGGCTTACTACTTCCACCGCAACCCCTGGTTCGCGGCGCGCGGGTTCAACCGGCCGTTCGCGCCGGCGGGGCGCAGGCACGAAGGCGGGCTGACGTTCTCCGGCCCGTTGCGGATTCCCAAGCTTTACGACGGCAAGGGCAAGACCTGGTTTTTCGCGGCGGTCGAGCCGAAGACGTATTTCGATCAGATCGAGATTTATGACCGCTTCCCGACGCCCGAGGAGCGGAACGGAGACTTCCGGAACTCCTGGGTGCCGCCGGGCCAGGTGCGGCCGCGGATTTTTCAGACCGTTCGGTGCGGCGATCCGCAGTGTTCGCAACTGGTGCCGATGCATCGCCCGTCGACGACGGCGCAGTACCCGCTCTGGTCGGCGGGCGATCCGGATCCGTCGAAGCGCGGATACGTGATTCCCCGCCAGTATTTCGACCCGCTGGCGCTGAAAATTCTGCAAGAGCTGCCGATGCCGAATCAGCCGTTCGACGCCGGCGGCCGCAACTATATAGGGGTTCGCGGCGTGAGCGGGCGCAGCAACCGGGTGCAAGCGAAGGTGGACCATAACATCACGCCGAAGAACCGGCTCTCCGCCACCTACCGCGAAGTGCCGAACTTCTCCGACCGGTTTCGCGTGCGCAAGGACGAACTGTTTTTCACGTTCCCCGGAGATAAGAGCCTAACGCGGCAGGCGCTGCTGTCGAATTCCTACACCATCTCCCCGTCGGCGGTGAACGAACTGCGGGCCAGCTATACGTTCGCCGACTACAGCCGCACGCCGCCCGGCGAGGTGGGCACCACCAACTTCACCAAGGACAAGTTCGGACTGCCCAACGTTACCGACTGGGGATACCCGCTGTTCAACTTCAACTCGCAGTTTGGAAGCGCGCTGGGCTCCATTGGATTGAACGGGGCCATGGGTAACTACCTCGAGCACCAATACCAGGTCTCCGACGATTTGACGATTATCAAGGGCCGGCACAACATTTCGATCGGCGGCGATTATCGGAAGCTGATGCTGAACATCAAGTCGAACGGGCTGCGCGATTTGTGCTGCGGCACCTACACGTTTAACCCGGCCCAGACGAACTCCGGAAACGCGAATACGCCGGGCGGAACGGGCGGCTGGAGCCTGGCCGGCTTTCTGCTGGGTACGCCGAACGGGATAACGCTGCGCAGCCTGCTGGTGCCCTACTACTACCGCTGGACGGTGGCCGCCGCCTACTTTCAGGACGACTATCGCGTACGCCGCGATTTGACGTTGAACCTGGGCGTGCGCTGGCAGTTCAATTCGCCGCGCATTGAGAAGTTCAACCGGCAAGCGGCGTTCGACTACGACAACCCTATTCCGATCGAGAACAACGCGGGCGAAGTGAGCCGCTATGCCTTCAACTATCTCTACTCCGGCATCGGCGGGCGAAGCCGGTATTTGGAGCAGCCGCACTACAAGAATTTCGAACCGCGCTTCGGTTTCGCGTGGCAACCGCCCGCCGGGTTCCTGAAGCGCCGCAGCTTCGTCGTCCGCGGCGGCTATGGCATTTCGCATCCGCCCACGACGTCGCGCGGCCGCGATCCGATTCCCGATTTCGGCGTCGGCTCATCGGGCTCCTGGGGGTATCTGCGCTGGCAATCGGCCACCGCCGTGCCTGCGCGCACGCAGGGCCGGGACCCGGCCTATACCGTCACGATCGGGCGCAATCCGCCGGTGCTGCGGGCGAACTACGGGATCTTCGATATACCGGCCGACGGCAAGCTGTGCGTCGGCTGCGGCACGGTGCAGGACGATCGCGTTCCGGCGGGCGCGCGCGTGGTGTTCGCGCAGGACGCGAACTCTCCCTACGTGCAGACCTGGAACTTTACGACGGAGTTCTTACTGCCCGCCCGATTCGTCGTGCGCACGAGCTATATGGGGCAGAAGGGCACCCACCTGTATTCGCCGCTGCTGGGCGTGAATTTTCCGGACCGGCAGGATTACGAGGAGATGCTGGCCGAGGGCATCGACCCGAACGAGTTGATCGACGATCCGTTCGGCCGCGTGGATCAGGCGGGTAATCCGCTGCAGCGGCCGCGCATCGACTATTTGCGGCCCAATCCGCTGGTGGGCGATGTAAACGTGGGCGGCCTGACGAGCGCCAAATCCGTTTACCACGCGGGGTCGTTGTCGTTCGACCGCCGCATGCAGAAGGGCGTGTTGTTGCGGGCGAACTACACGTGGGGCAAGTCGATCGACACGACGTCCGATGCGACGCTGAACGGCCCGAATCTCTACCTGTGGGGCAGTACGCGCATTCAGGACGCGCTGGATATGAAGGCGAACCGGTCGGTGTCCAACTTCGACATCCGGCACCGCGTCAATATCGTCGCCAGCTACGATTTGCCGTTCGGACGCGGGCAGCGGCTCTTCCGCCGCGCGAGCCGGAAGTTGACGATGCTGATCGGGAACTGGAGCGCCTCGACGATTATTACGACGCAGAGCGGATTCCCGTTCTCACCGTTTCTGAACGACGCGAACGGCATCCCCGGCGGCGCGACAGGCACGGAGCGGATCCGGCCGAATATGGTTCCCGGCGCTCCGCTGCGCAATCCGCGATGGTCGCGGCAGGTGGCCAACGACGTTCCGTACTTCAATCCCGAAGCGTTTGCGCGGCCGGAGTTCGGCAATCTGGGCGATGCGCCGCGCACGCTCGACTACGCGCGCAATCCCTGGCGCTACACCTCGAACCTGACGCTGATCAAGCCGATCTTCCCGTGGAAGGAGCGTCGCAAGTTTTTTGAGCTGCGCGCCGAGGCCTACAACGTAACCAACACGCCCGTTTTCACGCTCGATAGCGGCATCAGCTACAGCATGTTCTCTTCGTCGCCGCCGGTGTGCCGCATCGGCTGCCCGTCGCTGGCGGGGCCCATGCCCTACTTCTGGGATCGCACCACGGCGCCGGCCGCCGGCACGCGCGAAGCGATTCTGGCCAACAACTACAACCAGAACTTCGGCAAACTGTGGCGCGACCGCAATGGCCCGGGCCGGATTATGCAGTTCGCCCTGAAGTTCTATTTCTAGTATGCGTTCCGTACTTTTGCTGTTCTCCGTTTCCGCATTCGCCGTTACGCAGCCGCTGCGCTTCGAGGCGAACCGCGGCCAGGCGCCGGGCGAGGTGCGATACCTGGGCCGGGCGGGCGCGATGCTGCTCGCCGCGACAGACGACGGTCTCTCGGCCGGCGGGGTCAAGCTGGAATTCGAATGCAAAGGGGGGTGGAGCGCCGAGGCGCCCGCGGCGTCGATGGTGCACTACCTTGGCGCCCGGCCCGTTCACGCTTCCCAGTTTCAGCGCCTTCGTTGCGTGGAGACCGCGCCGGGCATCGATGCCGTTTTTTACGCCAACGCGAACGGCGAATTGGAGTACGACCTCCAGGTGGCGCCGCAAGCCGATCCATCGCGCGTGCAGTGGCGGACGCGCGGCCCCAGAATCGAGGGCGGCGATCTAGTGGCGGGAACACTGCGCCTGCGAAGGCCGGTTGCGTCGCAGGAGGGCCGGCAGGTGGCGGCGGCGTATCGAGTTCGCGGCGACCGGTTCGGTTTCGAGACGGGCCCCTACGACCGGTCCAAGCCCCTGCTGATCGATCCTGTCATGACATTCGGCACCTACATGGGCGGCGTGGGCGGCGGCACCGGCGAGGGGGTTGCGCTGGACGCCCAGGGGAACATCTACGTTACCGGCGTTGCGAATACGAATTTCTTCCCGCTGAAGGACGCGATGCGGGATTACTTCTCGGGATCGAACGACGTGTTCATCGCGAAGTTCAACCGCGACCGGCAGTTGCTGTGGTCCACCTACCTCGGCAGCTTCGCCGACGACCGGGCGCTCGACATCGCCGTGGATCCGGAAGGCGCGGTTTACATCACCGGCTTTACCGCGTCGCTTGAGTTTCCCGTCACCCCCGGCGCGGCGCAGCCGATGCATGGCGGGGGGAGCATTCTGAACGGCGGCGACGCGTTTGTCACGAAGATCGCGCCCGACGGCGCGAGCATCGTGTGGAGCACGTTCTACGGCGGCACGGGCGACGAGTACGCGCGCGGACTGGTGGTGGCGAGCGACGGCAGCGTGATTATCAGCGGTTCGACGACGTCGATCGACCTGCCGCTGGTGAGGGCCTTGCAGAGCGAACGGGACGGCCCGCGCGACATTTTCGTGGCTCACTTCAGCGCCAACGGAGGACAGCTTCTGTTCTCGACGTACTTCGGGGGCTCCGGTACCGATGAGGGCAACGGCATCGCCATCGATCCGCGGAATCACGTCTATCTTTCGGGCACCACCACCAATGCGACGTTCCCGAAGAAGAACGAGGCGCAAGCGAACTACGGGGGCGGTACGCGCGACATTGTTATCGTGAAGATCGACCCGTTCGCGGCCGAGCTGCTGTACTCGACAAATTGGGGCGGGACCGGAGACGACATCGCGCGCGGCATTGTGGCCGATGCGGATGGGCACGCCTATCTGACCGGGCAGACGGGCAGCAACACGTTTCCCACGCGGAACCGGCTGCGCGCGTCCGGCGGCGGCACCGAGGCGTGGGTTCTGAAAATGAAGCCCGATGGGACCGATGCGCTCTGGGGCACGTTCCTGGGCGGCAGTTCCACCGAGCAGGGCTTCGGTATAGACATCGACGCCGAGCGGAACGTGTACGTATCGGGATTCACGCAGTCGCTGAACTTTCCGCTGGTCGCGCCATTGCAGACGGCCATCGGGAGTCCGTGCCGCGCGACGCCCTGCACGGCCGATTGGTTCCTGGCGCGCTTCCGCGCCGACGGTCAGGAGTTGCAGTTTTCGACGTATCTTGGCGGAAATTCGGCGGACCAGTCGCGCGCGGTGGCCGTGCGCCCGGACGGCGCGATGCACATTATCGGCAACACGCAGTCCAGCACGTTTCCAACGGCCGGCGCCTTTCAGCCGGACTATAACGGCGGCGGGCCGAACATTATTTTTCTGACCCGGATTGAACCGTAGCTTCGAGCTCGGCCCAGCGGGCATAGAGCGCCTCGACGGCGGCTTGCGCAAGATCGAGGCGCGTGGTGGCCGCGGCGGCCTTCGCAGGGTCGGTAAAGACAGCGGGGTCCTCGACCTTGGTCTTCGCCGCCGAGAGTTCGTCTTCGGCCGCGAGAATCTTCGACTCCATGCCGTCCCACTCGCGCTGTTCCATGTACGAGAGTTTTTTCTTCGCGGACGCGGGGGCGGCGGGCTCCTGCGCGCGGGCCGGCTTGGAGGGGGCGGCCGGTTTGCCTCGCGCGGCTCGCTCTTCCTCCCATTGCTGGTACTCGGCGTAGACGCCCCAGCGGCCGTCGCCTTCGAGGGCGAGGACAGCAGACGCGACGCGATCGAGCAGGTAGCGGTCGTGCGTGACAAGCACGAGCGCGCCGGGGAATTCCAGCAGGTTTTCCTCCAATACTTCCAGCGTGGGGATGTCCAAATCGTTGGTCGGCTCATCCAGAAAGAGAACATCGGCCGGCTGCAACATCAGGTTCGCCAGCAGCACACGGGCACGCTCGCCGCCGGATAGTTGGCGCACGGGCTGGACGAGTTGCTCCGCAGTGAACAGGAAGCGCCGGGCCCAGCCGGCGACGTGGATTGGCTGGCCCTGGTACAGGACGGTATCGCCATCGGGAGAGAGCGCCTGTTTGAGCGTAACGTTCTCATCAGGCAGGCGGCGGTTTTGATCGAGCATGACGACGCGCAGGAATTCGGCACGGCGAACGTTGCCGCGATGGGGCGCGTCGATTCCCGCGAGGATGCGAAGGAGCGTGGACTTGCCGCTGCCGTTGCCGCCGGCCAAGCCAAGCTTTGTGCCGGCCATGAGGGCGAAATCGAGATTCTCGAACAGCACGGGCCCGCCGGGAGCGGCCGCCAGGCCTTCCACCTCGATCAGCCGCTTGGTCTTGCGGTCCGACGCGCCGAGGGCGATCGCGGCGGCGGCGGTGCGGTTGCGCTCCGCGACTTCGCCGAGCTCGCCGATCAGGCGATGGGCCTCATCGATGCGGGCCTTGGATTTGGTAGTTCGCGCCTTGGGGCCGCGCCGCAGCCATTCGACTTCGCGGCGTACTTTCGTGGCGAGGGAGTCCTGCAGTTTCCGCTGGGCGATGAGGAACTCCTCGCGGCGTTCGAGGAACTTCGAATAGTTGCCTTCAGCGAAGTAGAGCCCATCGGGGTAGAGGCGGCTGATCTCGGCCATGTGCGTGGTGACGCGCTCCAGGAAGTAGCGGTCGTGACTGATGAGAAGCGTGGCGATGTCGAGTTCGCGCAGCACGCCCTCGAGCCAGAGGATGCCATCGATATCCAAATGGTTCGTCGGTTCGTCCAGCAGCAGCGCCGCGGGCCGCCGGACCAGCGCCGCGACAATCGCGAGGCGCTTGCGCCAGCCGCCGGATAGCGAAGCGGCCTCGACATCCAGCTCCTTGAACCCGGCGCGGCTGGCTTCGACTTCCATGCGCAGGCGGGCCTCTTCGGGAGGCAGATCCCGCAGTCCGTCTTCCAGAACGGCGCGGACGCTCAGATTGGAAGGGTAGAAGGAGTCCTGGGACACGAACGCCGCGAGCGCTCCCTTGCGAATGGAGCGAACGCCCTCATCGGGCGGCTCCAAGCCGGCGAGAATTCGCATCAACGTGGACTTGCCCGCGCCGTTGGGGCCCGTCAAGCCGATACGCTGGCCATCGTGGAGCGAGAAGGTTAGATTCTGAAAAAGCGGCGCGGTTCCAAACTGTTTGCTCACCGCCGAGCAACTCAACACAACAGCCATCTCTACCCAGTATGCTGGATTGCATGTCCAAAACCGGCGTCACGGTGATGCCAGAGTATTTTCAAAATGAGGGTGTAGAGTCCGTCGTCGAGAGATTGCAAGCCGCGAAGGTCGACATGATCGCCACGTCGCCCTATGTAATGGAGCCGTCGAACGAAAAAGAGGGCGGGCGCGAACCACCGGTAGACGCGGGCGCTGGCTCGGTCCGGCTGCTGGACCGGATGCTTTGGGGAAAGCGCGAACTGTTCGTGAAGACGGCTCCCAGCTTTGAGCCGGAGAAGAAAATCTATAGCGGGTTGCGCTATCAGCCGGCGGCGGCCAACGGGCTGACGTTTCGCGAGGGCGGAGTCATCAAGCAGTTTCTGCGCGCGGCACAGTCCAAACATATTCAGGCGTATTTGCAGGTGCAGGCGGCGATTCCGCCGGGGTACCGCGTCCAATTCGGCGGCCCGGTGGACGACGATAAGCCGCGTTTGCCGGATGGCCGCGTGCCGGCGAGGAGGCTGGCGAACAACGGGTCGCTGGCCAGTCCACACATTCTCGACTACACGCTGGCGCTGACGCGGGATCTGATCCGGGCGTATCCGGAAATCGACGGTATCCGCTTCGATTGGCCGGAGTACCCGCCCTATTTTTTGGACGATGTGTTCCTGGATTTCAATCCGCATTGCGGGCTGGCGGCGCAACGGTTGGGGTTCGATTTCGGCCGGATGCAGAAGGCGGCGCTGGAGTTGTACCAACTCTTCCATGGCGGGCTGACGAACAAGCATCTGGAGCGGTTCGATCAAAAGGATCTGCTGGCAGGCTTGGTAGATCATCCCGGGCTGCTGGACTGGCTGCGTTTTAAAGGCGCGCTGGTAACGGAGTTGGCGCTCCGGTTGCGCGAAGCGATTCCGGGTCGCATCGCGCTGACGTTCGGCGTGTTTCCGCCGCCGTTTTCGACAATCAGCGGGATGCAGTACTCGGCGTTGGCCAAGTATGCGACGGCGTTGCACGTCAAGCTCTACACAATGCATTGGCCGGTGATTTTCCGTTTCTATGCGGACCAGATTCAGAAGGAGAATCCTGGGCTGGATGAGACACTGCTGTGCCGGTTCCTTGGGCAGTTGCTGGACATCCAGGACCCGCCGCACGCGTCGAAGATCGCCGACTACCGGTATCCGGAACCGGACGAGGCGCACCCGGTGGGACGCGACGCGCAGATCCGGAAAATCCGCGATGCGCAAAGGCTGGCGGGCCAGACGCCGGTGTATGCGTTCGTGCATGGATATGGCCCGGTCAACGATTTCAAGAACCGCCTGGCGATTGGCCGGCAGGCGTCGGCACACGGCGTTTGGATCAACCGGTACGGGTACTTGCGGAACGAGAAGATCGCGCTTTTGTAGGCATCCTTCCAGCTTTGAGGCGCGTGTTAGAATTATGACAATTGTTTAACTTTCGCGTTTCCAGCGCTATACCATGGTTGTTTGCCGCGGCTGCCTTGTTTCTTGCTCTCGGGTTGACAACTGCGATTGTTCACCACACGCGCGGCAACGACTTCCAGTTCGGTCTTCGTCCACTGTTCGACCTCGATCGGGAAAATAGTATCCCAACATGGTTTAATGCGCAGCTTCATCTGGCGTGCGCCATTACTTTGGGCCTGCTGGCGCGAGGTAGGTCGAATTCCGGAAATTGGACGGTTTTGGCGTTGGTGTTCGTATTCTTTTCGATCGATGAGGTCGCTTCGATTCACGAACTGCTCGCGGTGCCGGCGTCGCGTATTTTCGGGGAAGCGACGGCCTTGCGGTTTCGATGGGTGCTGCTGGGCGCCCCCTTGGCGCTGCTCTTCGGCTTGGCGCAATTGCGGTTTCTCTTCCGGTTGCCGGCTGAAACACGAAATGGGATCCTTTTCGCGGGAATGACGTTCTGCGCGGGGGCGCTCGGCGTGGAGGCGGCTTCGGATCCTTCGTCGCCGATTCAATACTCGTTCGCCGTATTCGCCGAGGAGGGGCTGGAGATGCTCGGACTCATTTCGTTTCTCCGAACGCTTTGGCTTTACATCGAACGGACGGAGAGCGATGTCCGGCTGGAGTTTCGGAACTAGGCGGCTACTCCGGCGCGAAGCGGGTGACAAGGACTTCGGGGTTGCCGTCGTCGCTGAATAGCAGAGGCTCATCGCCCCAGTGGCTCTTTCGTTTGCGGCGCAGCAGCGTCCAGACAATGGCCGTCATGGCGGCGAGAATCAGATAGGGCTGAACACCGGAGAGCGCCATGCGGAGGAACTCCGCGCCGAAGGAGGCGAAGGCGAGCAGTTGGGCCAGGAAGATCACGATAGTCATGGCAATGGGCCAGGAGTCCGGCGAGTAGGTGGAGGTGAATGGCACACGATACCAGGCCGTGAGGCGGTGCTCGATGAGGCAGGCGATGAGGCCGAAGGCCAACGGCGCGGCGGGCCAGGTGTTTGTGGCAATCAACAGTGGTAGGCCGATGAGGACGCTGGCCGCGCCGGCGTAGACGTAGAGTGAATGAACGATGGATTCGAGTTGGCGGGGGCGGACGGCCGGGTCCTCCGTGATGCGAAAGATCCAGTGGGCGGGCCAATCGGCCGGGACTTTAAAGACCGTGGTTAGCGACGTGACCAGACCCATACCGAGCAACAGTGGCAAGGCGAGAGAGGCGGAGGCCGGGGCGGCGCGTCCGCGCAGGAACGCGAGCAGAATTCCATCCAGCGCGACGGCGAGGCCGCCCGCGCCTATGCCGATGAGCAGCAGACGGTGCTGCGGCGAACGGGCGAGAACCAGCGTGAGAAATTGAAACGTGCCCCGGTCCGGAATCCGGGCGAGTTGGAGCAGCCACGACGGGCGCGATGCGCGCGTCTGTGGCGGCGAGGCATACTCCCCGAAGTTCCGATAGAGCGCGAGGTAGCCGCCGAAGGTAACGGCCGCGCAGAGCGCGAGTTGAAGCCAGGCAGCGGCGGCGAGTTCGAGATACCAGGCGTCGGTGGTTCCGCGCAGCTGGCGGCTAACGGCGAGCCAGCCGGCGGGCGGGAAGTACTCGAGCCATTGGGGACGTGCCGAGACGACGGGTTGCATGCCGGGCACGTGGAGCAGAATGGGCAGCACGAGAATCGCCGACAACAACAGTACCGCCTGCGCTAGAAACCCGAAGGCGCGGGGGAGCCAGAGCAGACAGAGGCCTTGCACGGCCGCAGCGAGCAGGACTGCATGGAGGCCCGCGCCGATCGCGGCGACGGCGTGCTGCCAGGAGGCGTAGCCGAGCACGGGCACGAGATTCGCCGCCAGCATTGCGATGGCGAGAAACTTTGCGAGCGCGGAGAGGCGTGCGGCGAAGATATCGGACCGGCGGACGGGCAACGGCGAGAGCACCTGGCAATCGCGTGCGCCGGGAAACAGCGCCTGCCACTCCAGCGAAACGATGAGCAAAAGCGTGAAGAAGCTGGCGCCGAAGACGAAAAGTTCGTCGGAGGCCGAGCCGTGATTGCGGGCGCGAAGGCGCGCGAACTGGGCGTGGAACGCGGGCAGCGCGGCGGCGGCCGAGATCAGCCAGGTACGGTAGTTGTCGATACCGGCCTCCGAAAGCAGTTCGCTCCGAAAGAAGCCGGCGAAGAAGTGCCGGGTCAGTAATTGACGCGGCGTCATCGGCGTGTGGCCGCCAGAATGGACTCGGCGACGGCGGAGTAGTCGGCTTGGTGGGTGACCTGGGCAAAGATCTGTTCCAGATCGGGCTTCAGCGAATGGCGGAGGTTCTCAATGGATTCGGCGAGAACGACCTTGCCCTTGTAGAGAATTACGACGCGGGAGCAGACCTTCTCCACGACCTCGAGAACGTGCGAACTGAACAGCAACATTTTGCCTTCGCGGGCGAGCACGTGCAGCAGGCTGCGCAGCAACTGGGCCGCGTTGACGTCGAGCCCGGAGAAGGGTTCGTCGAGGATCAGCAACTCGGGATCGTGCAGCAGCGCGGCGCACAGCAGCACTCGCTGGCGCATGCCCTTGGAATAGCTGGAGATGACCGAATGCCGGGCGTCGTGAAGTTGAAACAGCGTGAGGAGTTCCGCGGCGCGCGCCTGGGCGGTTTCAAAGCCGATGCCCCGCAGACGCGCGACGAACAGCAGGTATTCGGTGGCGCTCATGTGGCCGTAGAGCTGCGGCTCCTCCGGCACGTAGCCCATGCGGCGTTTGAACGCGACAGGGTCTTCGGACACCGGGCGGCCGTTGTATTTGACCAAGCCGTCGCTCGGGTCGATCAGGCCGGTGACGATCTTTACAGTGGTGCTTTTGCCGGAGCCGTTAGGGCCGAGGTAGCCGAGAATTTCGCCGGGACGGATCTGGAAGTTGACACGATCCAGCGCGGTGAGGCCGCGATAGCGCTTGGTTAGATTTTCGACTTCGAGCATTGGAGCCAGAACACCGACAGAAAAAGTGTGGCGAACAGCACGAAGAAGACGGCACCGAACATTACGATGTAGTTCGCCAGGGCCGCATGTATACGGGGGACTCTCGGGATACCGGCCGCGGCACCGGCGAAGAGCGAGAGGGCGATGAGGCAGGCGGCGGCGCCGATGTAAGGCGCCGGCGATTTGAGCCGGTAGACGAAGGCCGCGCCGAGAAGGTTCGCCAGCGCGGCGGGCGAGCGCAAGCAGGCGACATCCGCTTCGATTTGCGCGCCAAAGCGATCGCGAAATTCGGAAGGGTAGAGCAGAAGAATGAGGCGGGTGAGGAGGTTAGGCATGCTGGGCAAGCCTCCGTCGCGCGTCGCGCAGGCGCTTGTCGAGCCGGTCGACTTCGGCGGTCAATTCGCCGCGGCCATGGCGCGTGAGGCGGTAGTAGCGGCGGCGCTGATCCTCCTCCGGACCGGGCCGGCGCGGGGACTCTTCGACAAGCTGGCGATCGAGAAGGCGCTCCAGCATCGTGTAGAGAGTTCCGGGGCCGATCTTGACCTCGGTCATCAGGGCGTAGCCGTGGCGGTCTCCGGCGGCGAGAGCGAGCAGCACCTCGAACTCGGACGGTGTGAATGGCATGACTCTATCGAAGATCAGTATATCGACAACCGATAGAATTGCAAGTAAATTTATTGGGCAGCAGAAATCGGAGTTTCCGGGAATCAAACGCCCTTTAGGATAAGAGCATGGACGCACGATGGAATGCGGTGGTGGCGCGGGATGCGCGGGCGGATGGGCAGTTCTACTATTCGGTGGCGACGACAGGCGTGTATTGCCGGCCGTCCTGCGGGTCGCGGCTGCCGAAGCCGGAGAACGTCGCATTTCACGATTCGTGCGAAGCGGCGGAGCGCGCGGGTTTCCGGCCCTGTTTGCGGTGCCGGCCGAACGCACCGCGCGCGGGCCTGATCGCGGAGATCTGCCGTTGGATCGCAGAGTCGGAGACGATGCCGGATTTGCCCGCCATGGCGGCGCGTACGGGCTTGAGCGTCTCCCGCTTTCACCGGGTGTTTCGATCGGCGACCGGTTTGACGCCGCGCCGCTACGCGGCCGAAGAGCGGGCGCGGCGCGTGCGCGCGGAATTGACGAAGCCGGGGACAGTGACGGAGGCGCTGTATGGCGCCGGATATGGCTCGAGCGGGCGGTTCTACGAGGATGCCGACCGGGTCCTGGGAATGACGCCGACGGAGATGCGGCAGGGTGCCGCGATTCACTACGGGTTCGGGAGCTGCTCCCTGGGTACCGTGCTTGCGGCGCGGAGTTCCCGCGGCGTGTGCGCCATTTTGCTGGGCGGCGGCGCGGCGGAGCTGGTGGCGGAATTGAAGGCCCGTTTCCCGCGCGCGGACGTGGCGGAAGGCGGGCCGGAGTTCGCCGGGTTGGTGGCGGCGGTTGTCCAACTGGTGGAGCAGCCCGCGCGCGGGACGGAGTTGCCGCTGGATATTCGGGGCACGGCGTTTCAGATCCGCGTTTGGGACGCACTGCGCCGGATTCCGCCGGGCACCACAGTGAGCTACGCGGAGTTGGCGGCCATGGTGGAGGCGCCGGCGGGAGCCAGGGCCGTGGCGCGGGCGTGCGCTGCGAACGCGCTGGCCGTGGCCGTGCCGTGTCACCGCGTGGTGCGGGCGGACGGCGGGCTGTCCGGGTACCGCTGGGGCGTGGAGCGGAAACGAGAGTTGTTAGAACGAGAGCGCCGGTAGCGCCAGCCGGGCGGCAGTCGCCGGCGGCCGCCAGCGCCTCGTGCGGGAATGCCGAGAGCGGCGGGCGGCTCGGGGCGGCGAACATGCCGGTCCTACTCCTTCTAGCGAGAAATCGTTGCGAGAATGGTCAAGATGTTACGCCGCACATTTTTATCGTTGCCACTGCTTGGCCAGGATGTGTTCGTGCGCTCGCCGGGCAAGGGCAAGGCGGTGATGGCGGTGGCGTACTATACGTCGGCTTCGGGCGTTGCCATGAAGTCGATGGAGCAGCGATGGTCGCGTTCCGATACGATCGACACCGTGTACGTCCGAACCTCGGCCGACAATGGGCGCACGTGGTCGGCCCCGCGGGAAAGTGCAACGGGCGAACGGCGGGCCGGGGGAATGTGGCGGAAACATCCGCGAGCCGGGTATGTGGATCCGCGATCGAAGAAGCTGCTCGAGTTTTGGATGGAGGCGGTGCTGCCGGCTGACGATCCGCTGGAAGGTCTGAAGAACTATGGTGTCTACTACTCGATCGACGGCGGGCCGGCGCGGGCCGTGATCGTGCGGGGGCAGGACGCGCAGCACCCGTTGCCTGGGCTGGAGCTGGGCCGCAACGGGTTCATGTTGGGCGATCACGGCTCGATGCCGGTGACGGCGCCAAACGGCGACATACTGCTGCCCGTGGAGATTTTTCCGGCGGGTCCGGACGGGAAGCTCTACAACCCGGGCGGCGGCTATACGTGGTCCGAGGCGGCTGTGCTGCACGGGCGCTGGCGGCGCGGGGCGTTGGAGTGGACGACGTCGAACCGGCTGACCGGCGACCCGAAGGAGACGACCCGCGGAATGGTGGAGCCGACGATCGCGTTTCTGGACAGCAAGCGGGTGCTGATGGTGCTGCGCGGATCGAACGACAAGTCTCCGGCGCTGCCCGGACGTAAGTGGGTGAGCCGGTCCGCGGATGGCGGGCGCACGTTTTCGGCCGCGCGGCCTTGGACCTTCAGCGATGGCGATTCCTTCTTCTCGCCGAGCGCCTGCTCACAGCTTGTGCCGCACTCGAACGGCAAGCTGTACTGGCTGGGCAACATTACTCCCGAGAATCCGCGCGGCAACCGGCCACGGTATCCGTTCGTGATTGGCGAGGTGGACCGGGACAGCGGCCTGCTGCGCCGGGAGACGGTGCGGCCCATCGACACGAGAAAAGAGGGTGAGAACGAGATTTTGACACTGTCTAATTTCTTCGCCCACGAGGACAGGGAGACGCACGAGATCGTGCTTTACATGACGCGGCTGTTCGCGCTGAACGATGGCTGGGAAGGCGACGGGTTGCGCTATCGCGTGCCGGTTTAGCCCTCGCGCAAAGCACGCATTGGATCGATAGAGGCGGCTCGCATCGCCGGTCCGGCGACGGCGGCAAACGCGGCGGCGAGCAGAACGCCGATAGCGGCGAAGAGGGTCCAATAGGGAATGGCACCTTCCGGGAGCATTCTTTGTTTCTGCGCGATGTGCGCGGCGTAGACCGCGATGGGGGCGCCCAGAATGATTCCGCCGCACGCCAGCGCCATACCTTCGCTCGCGATCTGCCGCAGAACGGCCCGGCTGGGCGCTCCGAGTGCAATGCGGATTCCAATCTCCGGTGTTCGCCGCGCTGTGCTGTGCGCCATCAGACCGTAGAGGCCAACCGCGCAAAGCACCAAAGCCAGGACGCCGAAACTGCCGCAGAGCCAGGCAAACATGCGCTCCCGCTGCAGGGTGCGGGAGATCTGTTGCTCCATCGAAAAGACGTCGACCAGTGGAATGCCGGGGTCGATCTCACGCAGCGCATGGCGAGCGGCGGGCAGTACGCTTAGCGGCGGCACGCCGGTTCGCAGAACGACCGTGACCGAGGGGATGTCTTTCGGAAGCGGACGGTACACAACAGGCATCGGATTTGTCAGACGCGAATAGCTGGCGTTGCGGGCCACGCCGGCGATTTCCCAAACGTTTTTGCCGGAATCCTCGATCTTGGCGCCCAGCGGCGCGCGGATACCGAGCGATTGAACGAGAAGTTCGCTCACCACAACCACCTTACGGCCCGCGCGAACCTCCTCCGCCGTCAGGGCGCGGCCGGCCACGATTTGCACACCGAGTGCGGGGAGGAATCCCGCCGTGGCGAAGTGAAAACCCGAATTTACGGACTTCGATCCGCCGGGCAGGCTCACGCCGTCGTGAAAACCGCCTCCGCGCATAGGGCGGATGCGGGAGAGACCCATGGACAGCACGCCGGGAATGGCAGAGAGACGCTCTTCCACATTGCGGTAGTAGGTCTCAAGACGATCCCCGGAGTATCCGAGTTCGCCGGGCCGGAGGTCAAACAGCAGCGATTGCGTGCGGTCAAAACCGGAGTCACGCGCAACAATTTCGTTCAGGTTCCCGGTGTAAAGAATGCCAGCGGTGACGAGCAGAACGCCAAGCGCCACCTGTGCCAGAACCAGAATTTTCGCTGGAAGCCAGCGGTGCCGGTTGCTGTTGGCGATACCCTGTTTGAGCGCGGGCGAAGCGTCGATGCGCGACGCGCGCCAAGCCGGGTAAAGTCCGAACAGCAAGAGCGTGAGCAGTGAGATGCCGGCGGTGGCGGCGAGGGTGCGGGCGCTGGCGTCCACCAGGAGTGTATCGGCGTTCAACCCCACCGGCAGCACGGCGCGCATGAGTTGGCCGATCCCGAGCGCGACAGCGGCGCTGAGCGCTCCGCCCAGCGCGGCGAGCAGAAAACTCTCCGTAAGAAACTGCCGCAGAAGACGGCCGGATCCGCAGCCGAGCGAGATACGCAGGGCCACCTCCTTCTCGCGCTCGGCAGCACGGGAGAGCAAGAGGTTCGCTATGTTCGCGCACGCGACGAGCAGGACGAGCGTGACCAGCCCAAGGAGGATCCAGGCTGGGTCGCCCATCTGACGGCGCAGCCCGCCGATGCCTGTGCTCGCATCGGCCAGACGGATCCGCGGCGTGTCTTCGGCGGACTTCGGCGTGCCGGCCCAACTGGCGGCGAAGGCAGCGTTGAGAACCGTTTGCGCTTCCTGGTTGGAGACTCCCTCGGCCCGCCGTCCGATCACCTGCATCCACCACGCAAACGGGTCGTCCTTTCGCCGCCGGTACCAACTATCGGGAGCCAGGAACTCGGGACTCTGCTCGATGGTGGTGTAAAGTTCGGCCTCGTCGCCCGGACTGGTGCCCGCGAAATCGCGCGGGAGAATGCCGGCGATGGTGTAGGGAAGGTTGTTGATACGAAGCGTCTGGCCGGGCGCGGATTCCGAGCGTTGGAGACGGCGCTCCCAAAATCCGTGGGTGACCAGGACCTCAAGCCCGGAGCCGAGCTGGCGGCCGGCGGCGGGGTGGATGCGGAGCAGCGGGAAAAAGTTCGGACTGACGCCACGGACTTTACTGACAGCGACGTTGCCTGCGTAGCTCACCGAAACAGGTTGGCCGTAGATATGCGCCGCGATTTCGACCTTCCCGGCGGCGCGTTCTGTCATGGCGGCGACCGCCGCCTGCGAGAAATAGTCGGCGACGCGGAGCCCGCCGTCCCGGAAGTTTGAGCCGGACGACCCCCGGATCAGGCGATCCGGCGGAGCGATGGACTCCGAGTAGAGTTCGAGGATTTGTTCCGGCGCGGGGACGGGGAGTTTACGCCAAAGGACGGCCTCGGCGAACGTAAAGATCGCGGTTGTGGCGCCGATGCCCAACGCCAGGGAGGCGACCGCGGCGACCGAAATGGCCGGCGATTTACGCATCATGCGCCAGCCGAATTGAAGATCCTGCATGAATTGGGTGGCGAGGCGCCAACGGCTCTCGTCGCGGCACTGGTCCTTCACCAGATCGATACCGCCGAACTCGCGGCGGGCCTTGCGAAGCGCCTCGGCGCGCGAAAGGCCTTCGGCCTGGTAGGTGTCGGCGAGGGAGTCGATGTGATAGGCGACTTCGCGGTCGAGGTCGGCGCGTTCCTTGTTCCAGGGAAGTTTCATGAGGCTAGCCCTCCAGGACCCAGGAGATGGCGGCTGTGTAGCGCTTCCACTCGTCGAGTTCGGTGCTCAGTTGTTTCTTGCCGGAGGTGGTGAGCGCGTAAAACTTGGCCATGCGCCCGTTCTCGGACTCCTTCCATTCGGAGGAAACGGCCCCCTTGCGCTCCAGTCGGTGGAGCGCGGGGTAGAGCGAGCCCTGCTGGACGTCGAGCACGTTTCGGGAGGAGTTGAGTATTCTCTGGGCGATGCCGTAGCCGTGGAGCGGGCCGGGGCGGAGGGTCTTGAGAATGAGGAGGTCGAGTGTGCCCTGGAGGAGGTCGGAGCGTTTTTCTTTTTCCGGCATAGTAAGTGTGTCTACATATGTTGTATGCCAACACGTGTAGAGTGTCAAGGTAATGTTGAAATTTTCGGCCGGGTTTGGTGTAATGAGGGGGTCAACACGGCGCTCCTCGGTAGCTCAACGGTAGAGCATTCGGCTGTTAACCGAAGGGTTGTAGGTTCGAATCCTACCCGGGGAGCCAAAGTTTTTAAGGCCCCAAGTCTCCGCCCAGCGGGTTGACTTGGGGCCTTTCCCTTTTGGCGCAAATGTATCCCCATTCCGGGCAATGAGTTGCGGGGCACCCGTCTCTGCGTCGCGCTTCTCTCCTCCGGAGCAGTCCTCGTTGCGGCCGCGTTTGGGTGTTAACTGACCGGTTTTCTCCCCGTCTCCGCCGGCGGGCTACCCCCCTGGTTTACCCCAGAGAGGAATTGGTTAACAGCCGGGCGAAGTTGACTGGTCCGAGGCGGACTCGCTGAAAATGGAGGGCACGATGGTTTACAGGGTGTGCGATCACTTCGACTCCCTCTTCGCAAGGCACGCAAATCTAGGACGCTGAACGGCCCAGCGCCTGTCGGTCCGACCAGCTGGTCAAGAATCGAATGCGGTTGTGGGCAGCATTGGTGAAAATCCAAAATATGCACCGCCATCCCGGACAATCCGCCAGTTCCGGCGTATATAGTTAACGCACGCGGCCCCGCGCCGCGTCGATTCCGTCCACCAGACGCCGGCTCGACCGCAAAGCGAAGATCGTCGTGGGTGGTCTTTCAGGAGACCTCTCATGCGCGATCGCGATACCGTCTCGGACGGTGCCATTCCGAACGTCGCCGCCATTCTCGGCGATGCCCTCGTACGCCTTCTTTTCCTGGACGCTCCGTCCGACCG
>VFZO01000007.1 GCA_016871155.1 Acidobacteriota bacterium
TCCTTAGTGGAAAGGCCAAAGCTCTATATTCCGGACATCAAGAGCACCTTGGAGCCGGTATTGGATTGGGGCGAGACCTACCCGCATCACAACCTCTACTACGTGTTGTCCGGTGAATGGGACATTGAGGCATTGGGTGGGCTGCTGCTTTCGGAGTTTGGGCAGTTCTTTGTTCGGAGTTACTGCGTGCGAATGCGCGGAGGCTACTTCCGTTTTCAGGCGCAGTACCTGCGGCGTATTCGTGTTCCCGCGCCCGGCACCCTTTCGAAGGATCAGATCAAGGCGTTGCGAGACGCCTTTAGCGCGAGAGACCGCGAACGGGCAACGGCGATCGCCTTGAAGGTTTATGGAGTGGATCGCCACGAATGGGACGCGGCAAATGGAAATTGACCGGCGCCTTCGCCTGGCGATTCAGAGCTATTGGAACGGGCGAGCGGCCAATCGAACCAAGCAGGACCTGACCGGCCGGAGAGACGCTGGCGCCCGCGGCGAAGTAACCGGCGGACAGCAGATGGCCGCGTTGGAGCGATTAGTAGCGGATATTCTTCGCGACGCCGGCATCCCGCGAGCCGATATTCGCGCGCGGGCCCACCTTGAATTGCCGGGGTATTTCCGATCGACGAAAAAGTGGGACCTTGTTGTTGTGTCGAACTCTCAACTTGTGATGGCGATGGAGTTCAAATCGCAGGCGGGAAAATCGATCGGCAACAACGTAAACAACCGGGCGGAAGAGGCGGTTGGAAGCGCCAAGGACATTTGGACCGCTTACCGGGAGGGACGGTTCGGCTCGGCGCCGGCCCCGCTGCTTGGCTACTTTTTCCTGTTGGAGGATCAACCTGAGGTCCGAACGGCCGTGAAGAGCAAAGAGCCGCATTTTCCGGTAGACCCAGTGTTTGTGGAAAACGGCCAAGGCGTGAGCTATGCGCAGCGATATGAGATCCTGTGCCGGCGCCTGGTGATGGAGCGGCTCTATTCAACGGCCTGCTTTGTGCTGGCCACGAACGCGGAAAGAACCCGGATCACCGAACCTGCGGACGACCTGACGTTTCGACGGTTCGTTGCGGCGTTGCGCGGGCATGTGCTTTAATTTCGCGAAGCTGGTGGAGGCTGACCTGCCCATCCAAGCTGGGATGACCGGTCCACGGTGTCGATCTGATAGCATCATTGATAGTGCTCTCGCATTCCGATCCGAGCAGTGGGCTTGTTTTTGCCGGGATAGCGATCATCCTATGTGTGGTCAGCGCGTGTTTGGTGCCTCAGTGGCGAGTCAAGAACCTCACTAGGCTGAATGAAGGGAAGCAGCTTTCACCTAGTGAGACTTTCACTATCTGGAATGAGACTCAGAAGACGATCATCCAGGTTGGAGGTGTGTTGCTCGTCCTAGTGACGTTCTACTATAGCTGGCGGTCGGTCGAAGTTGCCCGCGGAGGTGCCGATGTTGCAAGGAGACAATTTGAACTCGCTGAATAGGCTTTCGCAAAACAGTCGGACCTAACAAAATTGGCAGCAGCCGAGAAAGCCAATTTCGACTCGAAACAGAGAGAGTATGACCGTCGACTCGATGCGTTGCGTCGGCTCCACGCCGTCTTGGCCAAGGCAAATTCGCTCGCGGTGGAAACCTTGGCGCTGCGCCAAGAATGTGAGAGGTTTGACCGGCAGTCGTCAATCGGTGATCCTACCTTCGAGTTGTTACTCGGGAGACATGACAAACTTAGCCTGGATGTCGCCAACTGGACCGCCGAGTATGCAATTGAGGCGACGCATGCGCGAGTCGCATTTCGAAAACAGCCTCCGAGGTTTGGAGAACTCGTTGTACTGATGTTGGATAGAGGCAACACAAAAGCGACCGTCGAGCATCGGAATTCCTACCTGTCGAATATGGTCGAGGAGTTGCGTACACTCCTGGGCCGACTGGGGGCTCACAACCGTAAGTCTCTGGCGTACATCAAGAGCGTCGAAAATTTCCTCACAACGCCGCCGCCCGCGAATTGAGCGCAGTGCGAATCTTATGGGGACTTAGACCGAATCGTCGTCCAAATTCCCTTTTCCGTGGATCCTCTCTGCTTAGAGAACGGTCAAGGCTTGAGCTTCGCGAAGCGATATGAGATGGCGCCTCGTGCCGGAGCGGCTGTCTTCGACGGCCTGCTTTTTGGTGGCCACTAACGCCGAAAGAACCCGGATCACCGAGCCCGTGGACGATTCGAAGTTTCGACGGTTCGTGGCGCGTGCGATGCTCCCTACTCCCGCGGATCCACCCTGCGGGCGCGGAGCAGCGTTTGCAACTCGCGCAGGAAGGCCTCTTCGTCCTGGAAGTCTCTATAGACTGAGGCGAAGCGGACGTAGGCGATTTTGTCCAGGTGCTTCAGATCCTCCATGATCATCTCGCCGACGCTTTCGGTGGAGAGTTCGCGCTCGGCACTGTCGGCCAGGCGGCCTTCGATGCGGTCGACGATGGCGGCCAGTTTGGCCATTTGGATCGGCCGCTTCTCGCACGCCTTGAGGAGTCCGGATAGTACTTTTTGCCGTTCGAACTTTTCGCGGCGCCCGTCCTTTTTCACCACCATATAGGGAATCTCGTCGATCTTCTCGTAGGTCGTAAAGCGGCGCTCGCAGGCCAGGCATTGGCGGCGGCGGCGGATGGCGTCGCCTTCCTTGCTCTCCCGCGAGTCGATCACCTTATCTTCTAAATGGTTGCAAAAAGGGCACTTCATTGTTCGGTTTGCACGTCCTGCTGGATCCGGCGGAGGCTGCTCCACTTCAGGCCCTGGGCCGCCGCCAGCGCGAGCCCGATGGGGGTAATGCTCAGCCAGGAAACTACCCAATTGGCCAGCACGATTCCGGCCGCCTCCTCGGCCCGGATGGCGAAAAGCTGCGTCAACACCAGTGTACCCACCACTTGCATTCCGCCGCCAACGCCCGGAATCTGTACGATGCTGCCGAAGGCCGAGAACCCGAGGTAGATCACGACGTCCATGGTCGAGAACCCGGCGGTAGACGGAAACGCCT
Organism: Acidobacteriota bacterium; assembly: GCA_016871155.1. GTDB lineage: Bacteria > Acidobacteriota > Terriglobia > Bryobacterales > Bryobacteraceae. Next base: position 3,007 of record VFZO01000007.1, read on the forward strand.
TGAACATGCAGGCCAACGACCCGGTGATAACCACCCACTCGAGGAAAGTGTACAAAAATAGCAACACAAGGTCCGACCAGCGTGAGCATGACGCCATTCCGGCAGCGAACGAGCCAACCACGCTATTGACTCGGGACTTCCAGGGCTCCTGAAGGAACGACAGCGCGCCAGCCAGGCGATTCTTGAACAGTTCGTTCGACCGGCCGGCGAAGAACAGGATCACCAGGCAGGCGGTGGCCAGGACGGCGACCACGCCGCCCCCGGTGTTGAGAATCCATTGGATCGCCGGGCCGACGTCGCGGCCGGCGCCACCGTCGAAGGTCCAGAGCCCGAAGCCGAGCAGGGCCAACACTGCCAGAAGATCGAAGATCCGCTCGAGAAACCAGGCGGCCATCTGGGCGGGAAAGGAGGTACCTTCACTTTTCGCGATCAGCCAGGGACGGACGATTTCGCCCGGCCTGCCCAGAATGACCAGCGCCGTGAAGCCGATGGCGGTCGCCTGGAAGATTCTCCACGCCGAGGTGGAGGGCGCTAAATGGCGGATCATGATCTGCCAGCGGAAGACCCGGCCGAAGTAGGTTCCCAGAATCAGGAGCAGGGACAAAGCCATCCAGCCCCAGTGAATGTTTTCAAACACTTGGCGGAAGGCGCGCCAGTCGAATTCGGCGAGCCGGCGCCAACTGGTGGCCAACGCCGCGGCGAGTCCGGCCACAACAATCCATGGGAGCCAGCGGCGCACGAGCGCTGCCACTGGCTGCTTGCTTTCGTTAATCACTCGAACGGTACACCCGCACTTCGTCGCAATTCGTGCGAACCTATTATGCCAGATCCTCGTAGTTTCTTTTGAACGCAGGCTTAGCCTTTCCAGGCGGGAAAACTGGAATGAGCGGGAGCGGCGTAAGGAAGGAGTCCGAGGACTATGACGGCAGCCGCGACAACTATGGAGACCCGGAAGCCCGGGACTACCTTGTCGCCTGTCTGGGGGCTTGTGGACGCGGCCCGCCTCGGGAGCCGTTGCTTGGAATCACCCATCGACGTTGATACACAACTGGTTGAACGGTGCCTTGCTGGGGACGAGGGGGCCTGGGAAGATCTTGTCAAGATGCATACGCGGCGTGTGTACTCGATCTGCTACCGCTTCGTGGGCAAAGACTCCGAAGCGCAAGACCTGACACAGGACGTTTTCTTACGCCTTTTCCGGACGCTGCGGTCGTTTCGCGCCGGCGAGGGCTCATTTTCGGTCTGGCTGACCCGGTTGACGCGCAATCTGTTGATCGACCACTATCGCCGCACGAAGAATGAGCGGGTGACCGATTCGATCGAGGAGCAGTTGCCGACAATCGAAGAGCGGTCGAGTTCCGCCGCCGGACGCGCCGACGGGCTGCTGGCCGGGCGCGAGGCGTCCGAGATCCTGCAGGCGGCGTTGCAGCGCCTGTCGCCCGAGTTGCGGGAGACGGTGATCTTGCGCGACCTGGAGGAGTTGGATTATAAAGAAATCGCCGATACTCTTGGCGTGCCGGAAGGCACGGTGAAGAGCCGGCTCAACCGGGGCCGTGCCGAGCTGGCGCGCGTGTTGCGCAAGTATCAGGTGGCGGTATAGAAATATGAACTGCACGTGCGCTGAATTCGAAATTCTGCTCTGCGACGCCGTGGACCAAAAGCTCCGGGGCGATGGGCGGGTTATGTTCGAAGCGCACCGCGCGTCCTGCCCGGCGTGCAATGAGCTAGCGGCGGATGTACTGGGCGCCACGGCGTTCATGGAACGGGTGGCCGGCGTGGAACCGCCCAAGGAACTGCTGACGCGCATTCTCTTTGAGACCGCCGGGAAGCCGGGTAAGAGTGCGGCCGCCGCCAAGGGCTGGTGGCGCGGTTTGCTAGGGCCGATTTTGCAGCCCAAGCTGGCCATGGGTCTCACCATGACCGTGTTGTCGATTTCAATGATCGCGCAGGTGTTCGGCATCGAGCTTCGACAGATGAGAGCCGCCGACCTGCAACCGGCCAGGATCGTGGCCGGAGTGGAAGACGGAATGTACCGCGGATGGTCCCGGGTGGTGAAGTATTACGAGAATATCCGGGTGGTGTACGAGATACAGTCGCGCCTGAAGGAATGGGCCGATCAGGAAGAATTGGACCGGCAGGCCAAGCAGGCACAGCCGCCCAAGCAGCAGAACGCATCGCCGAGCGGCCGATAGAGCCCGCCGGCGCCAGTCCACTAAACCTCGATGGGAGTTCGTATGGAACCAACAGGGAATTTACAGGTCGCCTATTGCCGCATTTGCGGTAAAAGCCTGGCCCCCGAAGAGCAACATCCCGCGCTTGGCACAATTTATTGCGCCGAACATGTTCCGGCGCCGGCGCCGCCACCGCCCGCGGACTCGCCGTGGATCACACCCGCCACCGCGCCGCCGCCGAATCCGAACACCAGCGGCGTCTCTCCCGGACTGGCCTTCATACTTGGACTGATTCCAGGCGTTGGCGCGATCTATAACGCGCAGTATGCCAAGGGGCTGATTCACGTTCTTGTGTTCGGATTGCTGCTCAGCATGGCGAATTCGGACTCCGTGGGCGATTTGCAGTTCCTGTTTGGAATGCTGGCGCCGGCTTGGGTCTTCTACATGGCGTTTGAGGCATACCACACGGCTCGCCGGCGCGAATTGGGCCAGCCTGTGGAAGAGTTCTCCTCGATCCTGTCCCAACAAAGTGCGGGCGGGGTTCCAGTGGGCCCCATCCTGCTGATCGGCATGGGCGTTGTGTTCCTGCTGAACAATCTGGGCGTGCTGCGGCTATCGGTCATCTTCAAGTTCTGGCCGCTCGCCCTCATCGGCCTTGGCGTCCACATGCTGTATCAGCGGACGCAGGAGCGAAGCCAGAGTTCGAACGAGAACGTCTCCGGAGGGATTCATCATGAACGATAATCGCCTTCTTATCCGGGCCCTGCGGGGACCATTGACGCTGATTGTCGTGGGCGGGCTATTCGCCATCGATCACGCGGGCATCTATCGCTTCGGCCAGACGTGGCCGGTGCTGGTGATCCTGATCGGCTGCCTGACGCTGCTGGAGCGTTCCGGCAACCAGACGGCGGGAGGTGCGCAATGAAACGGCATTCTCTGGTTGGACCACTGCTGATGATCGGAATCGGCGCGCTGTTCTTGCTGCGGAACTTCGTACCGGATTTCCGCGTGTTCGAGGCGGTGGCCAAATACTGGCCCTGGCTGCTGATCGGCTGGGGGTTCCTGCGCGTCATCGAGGTCCTGAATTGGCACCGGCAGGGGTTGTTGACGGCCAATGGGCGGCCGGGCGGCTCCGGCATGACGGGCGGCGAATGGACGCTAGTTGTGATGGTCTGCGTGTTCGGCTCGATCATTCACATGTCGCGCTCGGCGGACTTTTTCCCGAACGACCGCATCCGTATCGCCGGTTGGGACCTGGTGGGCGAGAGTTTTGATTTCGGCCTGACGGCGAAGAAGACCGGGGCCGGCAAAACGCCCCGCGTGGTGATTGAGAACAGCTACGGCGACGTTCGCATCTCCGGCGTCGACACCGAGGACGTGAGCGCTACCGGAACAAAGACGATTCGCGCTGTGGGCCGCTCGGACGCCGAACGGGACGATAAATCGACCCCGTTCGAAATTGTGCAGACGGGCGACCAGGTGATTGTACGGACCAACCTGGACCGCATCAGCTCCAGCCGCCGCGTGCGAGCCAACCTGGAGTTGACGGTGCCGAAGGGCGCCACGATCGAGACGCGCGGGAAGACCGGCGACTTTGACATTGAGAACGTGAACGGCGCTGTGGAAGTGAACAGCGATAACGCCGGCGTGCGCTTGAACAATATCGGCGGGCCGATTCGGGTAGACCTGCGGCGCAGCGACATAGTTCGCGTGATGAATGCCAAGGCAGAAGTGGAGATCAAGGGCCGGGGCCAGGATGTGGAACTGGAGAATATCGCCGGCGCGGCCGCAGTCAACGGTCAATATTCGGGCGACATCAAGTTCCGCAATTTGGCCAAGCCGCTGCGCTTCGAGAGCAACATCACGAACCTTCGCGTGGAACGCGTGGACGGGGAGATGGAGATGGTGCTGGGGAAGCTAATGGCGCGCCGGATAAGCGGCCCGGTTCAGTTGACCGCGAAGTCGAAGGACGTGGAGTTTAGCGACTTCACGGGCACGATAGAAATCGAGCTGGAGAAGGGCGATATCGACCTTCGGCCAGGGCGGCTGCCGCTATCGAAGATCCAAGCCAGAACCAAGGCTGGGCGCGCCGAACTCGTGCTGCCGGCCGGAGCGAAGCTCGACCTGCGCGGGCAGACCAAACGCGGGAACATCGAGAACGACTTCGGCTCGCCGTTCCGCGTGAACGAGGATGGGCGCGCGTCGGCGGTGACGGGCGTGATCCCTGGCGGACCGGAAGTGCAGCTAGACGTGGATCGCGGCGAGATTCGGATCCGGAAGGCGGGAGCCGATGCGCCGCCGGCGCCGCCCGCTCCACCCGTGGTCCCGAAAACGCCGCTGGAAATCACGAAGCAGTAGGGACGACGAGCAGCGCGCGAACGTCCATCACGTTGGTGCGCGTCGGGCCGGTGATCATCAGGTCGCCGGCCGCTTGCAGAAAGTGAAAGCTGTCGTTGTTGGCGAGATCGGCGCGCGCGCTGCGGCCCTTGGCCCGGGCAATGGTCGTATGGTCGGCCATTCCCCCGGCCGCGCCCGTGGGGCCGTCGGTTCCATCCGTGCCGATGGACATCGCCAGGATGCCCGGGTGGCCCTGCAAGTCCAGTGCGGCGGCCAAGGCGAACTCCTGGTTGCGTCCGCCTTTCCCATCACCCTTCAGCGCGACGGTAGTCTCTCCTCCGGACAGCAGGCAGGCGGGCGCAGCCACGGGCCGGCGCGTGCGCTGCACTTCCCGGGCGATCTGAACGTGCATCCGGGCGACGTCGCGGGTTTCGCCTTCGATGGTGCTGGATAACACCAGCGGCCTGTAGCCGAGCTTTTTCGCGGCGATGGCGGCGGCATCCATCGACAACACGTTGCTGCCGACGATGAGGTTTCGCACTCGGGCGAAGATGGGGTCGCCTGGCTTGGGCGTTTCAATGCGCGGCATGGCGCGGGGAAGCTGCAGCCCAAAACGGGCGAAGATCTCGTCGACCGTTTCGAGCGTGGTCGGGTCCGGTGCGGTGGGCCCCGAGCCGATGGTGGAGAGATCGTCGCCGATGACATCGCTCAGGATGAGAGTGAGCACCCGCGCGGGCGCGGACAGGCGGGCGAGTTGGCCGCCCTTGATACGCGAGAGGTGTTTCCGCACGGCGTTCATCTCGTGGATGTTCGCGCCGGCGCGCAGCATCTGCTGCGTCACGGACTGCTTTTCGGCTAGCGTGAAGCCTTCGGCTGGCAGCGGCATCAGCGCCGAGGCGCCGCCGCTGATGAGGCAGACGACTAGATCGTTCTCCCGAGCCGAGGCGGCGAGTTCCGCGACGCGCCGGGCGGCGGCGACCCCGCGCTCATCGGGCACCGGATGGCTGGCTTCGGCAAGCTGAACGCGTTTGAGCGGCAGCGTGTGGCCGTCCTTGACGATCACGCAACTGGCCGTGATCCGTTTACCCAACAGCTTTTCGACGGCTTTCGCCATGGGCGCGCACGCCTTGCCGGCGCCCACGACGTAAATGTGCCCGATCGCATCGAGCCGGTAGCGCGTTCCGGCCGCGATCAGCACGCCGTCCACAACCCGCACGTGACGGAGCAGCGCCTTCTCCGGATCGGCGGCTTCCAGCGCGGCGCGGGCGATTGTCCAGGCGTGTTTGCGGAGATTCATCGCAAGGCCTCAAGAATATCGCGAACGGTGACGTGCGGGTCGTCGCTCTCAATCGGTACCCGCACGTCCGCCTTGGCATACTCGGCGTGGCGCGCGTCGAATAGAGACTTGAACTTTTCCGGATCGCGGGCCAAGGGCCGGTGTTCGAAACCCGCCACGCGGCGGAGGGCGGTTTCGAAGGGGCAATCCAGCCAGATGGCGCGGCCCCGGCCGCGCAGAGCGTCGCGATTCCGTTCAAAGGTATAGGCGCCGCCTCCCAGGGCGACGACGCAGCACCCGCTTAGGCGGGCCAGCAGCGCCTGATGCTCCAGGTCGCGAAAGCGCGCCTCGCCGTCGTTCGAGAAGATGTCGGCGATGGTGCGGCCCGTGGCCGTCTCGATATCGTCGTCCAAGTCGACGAACGGAATCCGTAATGCCTCGGCGAGGAGTGCGCCGATGGTCGTTTTTCCGCTGCCCATGAACCCGACCAGGAACAGCGGATCAGTGATCGTCATCGCCTTCCATCATCGCGCCCAATCGAGCGTCGATCAACGATGGCAGCAGTTTCGACGCCGCCACGAAACTCCATCCCGCCAGGCCGGGGATCAGCACGGTACGCGCGCGGCGCTCAATCCCGTCCGCGATGGCGGCCGCGACTCTTTCTGGCGTCGAGGCGAACCTCTTGGAGTGCGCAAGTCTCGGCGGCACGGTTCCGGACAGCACGCTCGATTGGAAGTTCGTTTTCACATAGCCGGGGCACACGAGCGTCACGCCTACGCCGGTGCGCCGCAGTTCCACGCGGAGCCCGCTCGAGAACGCCTCCAGCGCCGCCTTGCTGGCCGAATACAGCGTAAACCAGGGCAAGGTGACCTTGCTGGCGATGGACGCCACGTTGACAATGTGGCCGGCTTTGCGCGCCAGCATACCCGGTACGGCACGCTGCGTGAGATCGATGGCCGCGAACAGGTTGATCTCAAACATGAGGCGCGCTTCGTCCAAGTTCGCCCGCCACGATGGAGCGTAGGCTCCGGCGCCCGCGTTATTGATCAGCACATCGATGTGGCCCAGGCGCCGCAGCGCCTCGTCGAAGGCTTGCGCACGTTCGGCGGGCAAGGCGAGATCGGCCCGGATGCCGGCGCGGCGGGAGATGGATTCAATACGCGCTCCGCGGCGCTCCAGCTCCTTGGAAACCGCCGCGCCAATTCCGCTCGACGCGCCAGTGATCAAGACATGTTGCCCGCCAAGCTTGCTCACGAAGCGATAATAGTAGCATGCCGGGACTGCTCCTGCCGCTGTTTCCACTTGGGGTGGTCCTGTTCCCGCGCACCCGCCTGCCGCTGCACATCTTCGAGGAGCGGTACAAGAAAATGATCGGGGATTTGATGGACACAACGCGCGAGTTCGGTGTCGTGTTGACCATCGACAAAGGAGTGGCGTCGGTCGGATGCACGGCGCGCATCACGGGCGTCAAAAAGCGCTACGAAGACGGCCGGCTGGACATCGAAACGATCGGGTACCGCCGCTTTGAGATTTCCCGTCTCGACGAGGACGAACCGTTTCTCACCGGCCAGGTGGATCTATTCGACGACGACGAGACGTCCGGCCCTGCCGACGAGTCCCTGATTCAGAAAGCGATTCGCGGTTACTACGCCATGCGCGCATTGGAAAGCGGGCGCGACTTGCCGGAGCCGGACCTCAACGACAGCCAGTTGAGCTTCCAATTGGCGCAGGCGATCACCGATGTGAAGGTGCGCCAAGTCGTGCTGATGTCCCGGAACGAAGCCGCGCGCATCCGGCGGCTGGCCGAGTATTTTCCAGCCACGGCGGCCAAGGAACGCCGCGTCGAGGAGTTCAAGTCCATCATTCCGCGCAACGGCCACGCGCGGCTGCTGCCCAGCTCATGACGCGTCAGCACCTGATTATCGACGCCGACGACACGCTGTGGGAGAACAACGTCTTCTTCGAGGAGGCGTTCGACAAGTTCGTCGCCTTTCTGGATCACGCGCACATGACGCCACCGCAGGTACGGGACGTGCTGGACGCCATCGAAGCGGTGAACGCGCGGATCCACGGCTATGGCTCCAAGAACTTTGGCCGCAATCTGGTGGAGACCTATCACAAGCTCGCTCACCGGCCGGTGAGCGAGCGGGATTTGGAGGTGATTGTGGGCTTCGCCGAGCGGATTCTCGAACACCCCATCATCCTGCGGCCCGGCGTGGCCGAGACGCTTGGCTACCTGGCCGCGAAGCACGAGCTCACGTTGTTCACCAAGGGCCACCCCGATGAACAGCGCATGAAGGTGGATCGCTCGGGCCTGGCGCACTACTTCGATCACGTGGAGATCGTGAAGGAGAAGCACGTAGAGGCCTACTCGGACCTCGGCTCGGTGAAAAACTTTCACGCGCCGGCAACGTGGATGATCGGCAACTCACCCAAAAGCGATATCAACCCGGCGCTGGCGGCTGGATTCAACGCCGTGTTTCTGCCGCATCCCCGCACATGGATCCTGGAACGGGAAGAGTTGCGCGCCGGGGACGCGCCGGGCCGTCTGCTGGTGCTGGACCACTTCGGCGAGTTGCGGGCCCACTTTTAGGCGCTATTTCTGCGCTTTGAGCGCTGCCGCCATGGCCTTCCACTGCTCTTCATCCTGGCCAAAGCTCAGTAGATGCAGGAAACGGCAGAGAGGCAACTTCAGCAGCTTCGGTTCCCTCTCGATTTTGGCAAGCAAATCCGCCTCGCCCATTCGCATGTGCTTCAGGCCGGAAACTTCGTACTCCTTGCCGCCCGTGTCGAGCAGTTGCGGGAGCGCGAACTTGTCGATAAACCGTTTGACCTCACCCGGCGCAAGGGCCTTCTGCTTCAGGTCGACATACTGCACCGGCACCGAGCGCTCCTTGAAGAATCGCTCGGCCGCGCGGGAGGCACTGCTGTTTTTCACACCGAAGATTTGGACGTTCTTCACTCGATCAATTTTAGCGTTCAGAACGAGTAGCGCAGCGCGAGGATGGCATGCGAGTTCCGCCGGTATTGGCCCAGGAAGTCTCGCGCGTCTCCTCGTATCAACGTGAAAGACGCGCGCGCCTGCCAGTGCGGCGCCAATTGGTGGGCGTACTCGCCTTTCACCCATACGCCGTCTCCGTTTTGGCGAACGGCGGACTCCACGGCGAAGGTGCGCGCGGTGTCGATGACGTAGCTGGCCCGGCCGATGAACGCGCGGGCAAAGCCGCGGTCCGGCGCGAAGTCCGCTTGGATACGCCGCACGCGCACGTGTTCGCCAGCGTATCCGCCAACGAACGTCCATTCGCCGGCGGTTCGCTCGGCCTGAATCACGTAGAGCGTATAGTCGTCGGCCGATTGAAAATACGCTCCCTCCCCTTTCAAAGTGAACCATCGCAACGGCACCGCGCCCGCCCCGCCGTACATGCGCATTTTCGCGAAGCGATTGAAGAGCTCCACGCGCGGAGGAAAGGCGGGCAGCAACGCGCCATCGACAACGGGAAGATGGTTGTGGCCTTCGTAAAACGCTACCGATGCCTCGTACCCTCTGCCCATGTAATTCCAGCGGGCGCCGCTCTGCACACCGCCAGGGAAGCGGGAGCCGCCGGCGGTGACAGCGTAGGGAACATCATCCGGCAGCACCACCCAGCGTTGATTCAGCAGCGGTGTGCGGCTGGGCGTGAAGCGCGGTTGCACGACGATGTCGAGCGTATGGGCCCCGCGCTCCACGGTGAGCCGCACGGCTAGTACACCGAGAAAATCGTTGTCGATGACGTTGAGAAAATCGCGCGGCGCGAAGCGGTCCAGCGGGTTCAGGATGTCGGCCTTCCCCCAGCGGATAAACTGCTTGCCGGCCTCCAGGGTCACCGGACCCTTAAAGGCCGTCGCGCTGAAGCGCCGGAACGAAAGGGCCGGCCGCAGCAAACCCCGGTCGCGCCAGTCGAAGCGAAGGCTGCGTTCGGTTTGCCGGTGCGTGTCGCTCCGCGCGTCCAGCGCGCCGTCGAGCTTGAACCACGGCGTCAGCCTTGCCGTGGCTTCGTAGCGCAGCAAGCCATCTACGATTGCGCGGCCCGAATCGTTCGCGCCCGCCTGCGGGAACAGAGTCGTCCGCAGATCGAGGAAGCCTCTTTGCTGGAACGTCTGCGCCTGAACAGACAGCGCGGCTAGAAGCAACCACCTCATTCGCCGCGGCGCAACGCCTGGAGTGAGAAGACGTCATCCCGGATCGGCAGGTTGTACTCCATCTTGTCCGACTTCAGCACCGTCCGGCCCTTCCGCCGGAGGTCCTCCATCTCCATCTCCAGCGTGCTCCAAATCCCTTGGACCTTTTCGATTCGGCGATAGGAGAGCCTGCGCACCAGTTGATCCTTCACATACATCTCATAGCGCGCGGGGAAGTAAATATCCTTGCGAATCCACCCGGTCACCTTGCTGTACTGGGTGGCCCGGCCTTTCTTCGCGACGATCTCGATTTTCCAACACGGCTGGCCGTCCACGGGTTCCTCGCCCAGCAGCCGGAAGTCGCTTTGATTCGCGTCGCGCTCTTCCAGGTCTTCATAACTGAAGTCGGTGCCGAAGAAGCGCGTGGATCGGTCCTGCAAGGCCACGCGCCGGTCGCGCTGCAATTCCGGAAGCCACATCCATTGGTCCGACGCGCGGTCCGGATGATTGACAATCAACAGAGCCACGCCCTTTACCTCGGCCGGCGCGACGAACCGCAGCAACGACTTGCTTTCTCCGTAGTTGCCGATTCGTGAGAACTGCCAGCGTTTCCCGGTGCTCTTGCCGTTCGGATGGAAGACCTGCAACACACCCTCGTAGCGCTGCGTTTGCGACCGGTGCCGCCTCTGCGATTCCTCGATGATCTGCCGGGCATCCTGCGCGGGCAGGGCCAGAGCGGCGAAGACGATCCACTTACTCATACTCCAATGCCTCCACCAATGAGCCGCGAACGGCCTGTTCGGCCGGTGCCAATGCGGCGAAAAGCGCCGCACCCAGAATTATGGGGAACAGCGCGGCGGCCATGCCCCACGGGTACGTGTAGTCGAGCCGAAGGCCGGCAAAATCCCGCGCCGACATCTCCAGACTGTAGTACAGGGCGACCGATCCGAACGCCAACCCAAGCAGCAGGCCTACGGTGCCGATTGCCAATGCCTCCAGCCAAACGGTACCGCGCACCTGGCGGCGCAGGGCGCCAACGGCCTGCAGAACGCCTAACTCGCGGCGGCGATCGGTGATGGAGACCGTTAGCGTGTTGATGATGCCCAGCACGGCCACAAGCACCGCGACAGCCAGTTGAATGTAGGTGAGGCCAAACCACTGATCGGTGATCTTGTTCACATAGGCCTTCAACTCTTGATTCGTGAAAATGAAGAAGCGGATCCTGCCGGCGAACTTCCGCTCGATGCGCGAGCGCATCTCAGCGACGCTCACGCCGGGTTCCAGATACAACCTCACAATGTTGATGGTGTTGTCGCGCCAATACTGCAGGAACACTTTCCGATCCATCAGAACGGTGCCTTTCTGGTCGCTGTAGTCGCGAACGATTCCAACCACGGGCAGCGTCAACGGTCCGGAGGGCGTGTTCAATGTCAGGTCGTCGCGCCATTTGACGTTGTAGAGTTGCGCGAAGTTGTCCGAGAGCACGAAGCCTTTTCCGGCCGCGGCCAAGCGATACATCTCGGCGCTCTCTCCCGCCACCGGGGGCAGATACGATTCCGGGCGCAGCCGCGCGATATCCACGGCGACGTACATGATTGGCCCGCCGTTGAACTGCAGCCTTCCATTGCGCACGGACTGGACTGAGCGAAGGCCGGGGATGCCCTCCACCTCGGTTCCGAACGAGGCCGGAAAGCGGAAGCTGCGATCGGTAATATTCTGTGTGGGCGTCAAGAACATGTCCGGGTTAAAGGCGACGCGCATCCACTCGTTAATCGCATCGTAGCTGGCCCTGGCCATGCCTCCAAGCGAGACGACCAGTGAAATGGACAGCGCCAACGCGGTGACGGCGCCGGAGGTCCGGCGCGGTGCCTGGATCAAAGCATCCGCGGCCAACGTCCCTTCCACGGGCCACACGCGCTTCATCAGCGGGCGAATGGCTTTCGACAGCCACAGCGCGAAGGTCGGCACTAGCAGTACACCAGCGATGACGGTCAGAAAGTAACCGAGGTAGAAGAAGCGGCGATCGTGGGTGAAGAACAGGCAGTAGACGACCGCCGCAAACAGCGCGAGTGCGATCCTTCGCCTTGTGCGGTTTTCACCGGCGCTCAAAAGCTGGTAGCGGCCTTTTTGCAGCGCACGCACCGGGTCCACGGCGGCGGCGTTGCGCGCGGGAATCCAGGCCGCAATGAGGCTGGTGACAATTCCCATGACCAGTGCGCCGCCCAGCAACAGCGGGTTCGAGGCGATCTCATCGGCGCGCTGAGCCACGCCGTAAATTTCGCCCAGGAACTCACCGAGCGAGGCGGAAATTCCTTTGGCGATCAACAGGCCAAACAGTACGCCCACCGTTGCGCCAGACAGCCCGAGCACGGCGCTCTCAAGCAGGAAAAGCGTTTGAATCTGCCCGCGCGAGGCGCCCAGAGCGCGCAGAATGCCGATCTCCCCCCGGCGCTGCGTGACGGCGATGGCGAAGGAGTTGTAGATAATGAACATGCCGATGAACAGCGCGAACATCGACGTGAGATTTGCCATGGTTCCGTACACGCTCGAAAGCGCTTCGAACTGCTTGCCGCGGGCTGAAGGCGGGTCCACTTCGAAGCCGGGTCCAAGCAAGGCCGCCAGTCCATCGCGCATGGTCATGACGGCCACGCCCTCCTCCACGGCAAGATCGATGCGGTCGAATTTCCGGCCCCGGCCGAAGACCTTTTGCGCCGCATAGATGTCCATGATGGCGAGGTTGCCGCCGAACGCGCTGGTCAGTCCGCTGGATTTCATGATGCCGCGTACAGTGAACGTGCGGGGGCCGTCCATGGCGTCGAGTGTGAGTTTCTGGTTGATTGCCAGGTTGTTCGCCGCGGCGAACTCGCGCGTGACCATTAGAGAATCGGGCTGCGCGATGAAGACGAGCGGGTCCTCGATCACCGTTTCATCGCCATCTTCGAGCGCATAGTCGCGCAGGCCCCGGTCGCCCGTCATGTCGACTGCCAGGATCAGAATGTTGCCCTGCGAACGAAGGTTGAGATTAACCACCGCTTCGATTACGGGCACTGCGATGCGGACGCCGGGAACGCCCTGCACCTTCTCCAACACCTCTTCGTCAAATCCGGATTCACCGGCCGTCACCTGCAACTGCGTGGCGCCCGCGATGCGGTTCACTGTTTGCGAGAACGCGGCCAGCACGCTTTGATTCGCAGTGTGCATGCCCACGAACACGGCGACGCCCAGCACGATTCCTGCCATGGTGAGCGCGGTGCGCAGCATGTGCTTTCGGACATACTGCCAACTCATCAGCTGCAGCAGCTTCATCCGCGCTCGTCCATCACGATGCGTCCGTCTTTCAGCGCGATCCTCCGGCCGCAGCTTTCGGCCACGCCGCGATCATGCGTGACGATCAGTATGGTGGTGTTGAGCTGCCGGTGCAGATCGCGGATCAAGCTCAGAATGTCCTTGCCGGTATTGGAGTCCAGGTTGCCCGTAGGCTCGTCGGCCAGCAGAATGGGCGGATACACCGAAAGCGCGCGGGCGATAGCCACGCGCTGCCGCTCGCCGCCAGACAGCTCCTCCGGCAGGTGTTCCAAGCGTTTGTCGAGCTTCACAAGCGTCAGCAGTTCGAGCGCCCGATCCCGAATTTTGGCCGCCGGCCAGCCGCGCAGGTGCAGCGGCAGGGACACGTTTTCCAGACAACTCAGCGTTGGGAGCAGGTTAAAGAACTGAAAGATGAACCCGATCTTGTCACGGCGGATGCGGGTGAGCTCGTCGTCGTTGGCGCCGGAGAGCAGCGCGCCGTCGATGGAAACTGACCCATCGGACGGCTGATCCAGACCCCCAATCAGGTTCAGCAGCGTGGACTTCCCGGACCCGGATGGTCCGGCGAGAGAAACCATTTCACCCTTGTCGATCAGCAGGTCAACGGAATCCAGTGCAACGACTTGGCGCTTGCCGTCAAAACGCTTGGAAACACCCTGTAAGGAAATCATGAAAGAGGATGTACTTACTATGATGACACGCGAAATCCAGGCGACTCATAATAGAGTTCTTGATGATAGACGCGCAATTGGTACGAAAAGTGGAGGTGGCGGGAGTCGCGGCGCTGGCACTGGTCGGTTCGCTGCTCTTGCGGCGCTGGATTCTGGGCCGGCTGGCGCGTCATGCGGTGGAGCAGCCCCATTCAGTCGCCGGAGTCGTGCGGGAAGGGCTCGCCACGCCCTCGCTGCTCTGGTGTCTGGCGGTGTCGCTGGACGTACTGCTGAACCTTAGCGAGCTCGGCGAGCGCGCAACGAAAATCGCGAACAACGCGGTGGTCAGCTTCCTGATCCTGAGTTTTACGATGGTCGCCTCCAGCGTGTCGATCCGCGCGATTCAACGCTATGGCGAACGCCAGAACATGCCGTTCGCCGTGGCCGGCTTGTCCCGCACGCTTACCCGCACGCTGGTGTTCAGCATCGGCCTGCTGATCCTGCTCCGGTTTCTCGGCATTTCGATCACACCGCTGATTACCGCTCTCGGTGTCGGCGGTTTGGCGGTCGCCCTGGCGCTGCAGGATACGTTAGCCAATTTCTTCGCCGGCGTGCACATTTTGATTGAACGGCCCATTGCCGTCGGAGACTACATCCGGCTGTCGGCGGAGGAAGAGGGCACGGTGCGGGACATCGGTTGGCGAACCACGCGGCTCCTCACCTCGGCCAACAACATCGTCGTGATTCCGAACAAGACCATCACATCGGGGAACCTGTTGAACTACACCATGCCGGATCCGGCGGCGGCGGTGTTCGTGCCGTTGATGCTGGGGCTGGAAGCAGACGTGGAGAAGGCGGAGAAGATCGCGATCGAATGCGCGCTGGCGACCGAAGGCGTCGTCGCCGTTCCGCCGCCCGTATTCTTGGCCGATCCGGGCATGCAGCCGACCCACCTGCAATATCGCGTGGCCTTTCAAGTCCACCAGTTTCTGGGCTCCGGCTTGATTCGAACCGCCGTGTTGAAGAAAATTCTGGCTCAGTTTCGGGCCGAGAAGATCGAGATGCCGGAGACCGGCCTGATCATGCAGAAGAGGAGTTAGCGGGTGTTGCGTATCGGCGTCGACACGGGCGGAACGTTTACGGACTTCGTTGTGCAACGGGCGGATGGCGCGCTGGAGTCTTTTAAGTTGCCCTCGAATCCAAAAGACCCGGCTGCGGTAATACTCGCCGGCATCGAACGCGCCACGGGCGGCGTGGCGGCGGAGGTGATTCACGGCTCTACGGTCGCGACGAATGCGCTGTTGGAGCGCAAGGGCGCGTGCACGGCGTTCGTAACGACGGCGGGCTTCGAGGATCTGCTGGAGATCGGCCGGCAGAACCGTGCGGCACTCTACGAGCTTTCCCCGCCGCCGATGCGCATGCTGGTCCCGGCGGAGCTTTGCTTCGGCGTCGACGAACGCACGTACCACGATGGAACCATCGCCCGCCGCCCGCGCAATCTGAAACGCCTGGCCGCCGGGCTCCGCAAGGCGAACGTGGAAAGCGTGGCCATCTGTTTTCTGCACGGCTGGCAGACGCCGGACAACGAACGCGCTGTGAAGAAGGCGCTGGAGGGCCTGGGCTATGTGTGCGCCTCGCACGAAGTAGCGCCGGAGTTTCGCGAGTACGAACGCGCCTCCACCACGGTCCTCAACGCCTACGTTGGGCCACTGATGGACCGCTATCTCGGCAACCTGGAACGCCAGGTGCCGCATCGACTCGAGATTATGCAGTCGAACGGCGGCCTGCTGCCGGCCACGGTGGCGCGGCGCCAGGCGGTCCGGACGATTCTCAGCGGTCCGGCGGGCGGCGTTGTCGGCGCGGCGGGCGTGGCCCGCGCGTCGGGCTTTTCGAAGATTCTTGGATTCGACATGGGCGGAACCTCCACCGACGTTTCGCTCTGCGAGGGGGAGCCGCGGGAGACGACGGAAGCGAGCGTCGACGGAGTGCCGATCCGCGTGCCGATGCTGGACATTCACACGGTGGGCGCGGGCGGAGGTTCGTTGGCGCGGATCGACGACGGCGGCTTGCTGCGCGTGGGCCCGGAGTCCGCCGGCGCGGCGCCCGGCCCGGCCTGCTATGGCACCGGTACGGAGCCCACTGTCACCGACGCGCATGTTGTGCTGGGGCGAATCGCCTTCGATCAGCTGGCGGGCGGAGAGATGCGGGTGGATCCGGAGCGGGCGCGTGCGGCGATCGGCCAGATCGCCTCTCGTCTCCGTGTGCCGGTCGACGAAGCGGCCGCGGGGATTCTTCGCGTCGCGAATTCGAACATGGAGCGGGCGATCCGGGCGGTCTCCGTGGAGCGCGGGTACGATCCGCGTGAGTTCGTACTCCTTGCGTTCGGCGGCGGCGGCGGACTGCACGCCTGCGAGATCGCGACGCATCTGGACATTCGCACCGTCGTCGTACCGCAACTGGCCGGCGCCCTGTCGGCGTTCGGAATGCTGGTGGCGGATCGTGTGCGGGACTATGCCGCTGGGGTGCTGGGTGGTGGCGGCCACGCCAAGGTCTACAAAGAACTCGCCGCGCGGGCCCGCGCGGAGTTGCCGCGCGCCACGCTTCGGCGCTTCGCCGACCGGCGGTATGCGGGGCAGAGCTACGAACTGACCATCGGCGAACACGACGACTTCCACGCCGCGCATGAGAAGGCCTACGGCTTCGCCATGCGCGATCGCGAGATCGAAACGGTGTCGCTGCGCGTGCGCGCCACGCTGGCCGTGAAGAATCCGGCGCCGCGGCATCCTGGCCGCGTGAAGCCGCGGCGGCGCGTGCGGTCCGTGCATATCGACGGCTCATGGCGCGAGGTGCGGGCGCTATTGCGCAACGAGGCGCCCGGCCGCGCAACTCCGGGCCCTGCCCTCATTCTGGATTACGGTTCCACCACGCTGGTTCCGGCCGGGTGGCGCTACCGGTGCGACGACGCTGGTAACCTGATCTGCGAGCATGTTCGGTCCTAACGCTGCGAGAATCTTCGAGAACAACAAGCGGCACATCCCCGGCGGTGTGGTGAGCGTCAATCGCGCTACCGATCCGCCCGTCGCGTTTCAACGCGCGAAAGGCGCCTATATGTGGGACGCCGACGGCGGCCGGTACATCGACTACCACGCCGCTTTCGCGGCTCATTTTCTAGGTCACAACGACCCGGATGTGACGCGCGCGGTGCATGAGGCGTTGGACCAGGACCACAGCCTGTTCGGCGCCGGGACGACGGAATTGGAAGGAGAACTGGCCGCGATGATCTGCCGGCACGTGCCTGCCGTCGAATCGCTGCAGGTGCTGAATACGGGCAGCGAGGCGACGTATCAGGCCTTGCGGGCCGCGCGCGCGATTACGGGCCGCGACCACGTCATCGTCATGCAGGGCGGCTACAACGGCTGGCACAACGACGTGGCATGCAACCTGATGACGCCGCTTGCGGCGCTGGGGCCGCGCCAGTCGCCCGGCGAGTACAAGTTCCACGCGATCAGCGCCGGTATTCCGGAAACCCATCAGCACCTGGTGCACGCGGTGAATTTCAACGATCTCGATTCGGTGGAGTTCGTTTGCAAGAAGTATCCAGTGGCGGCACTCATCACGGAGCCGGTGCTGCAGAACATCGGCATTGTGCCGCCGCGGGCCGAGTACTTGGAAGGGCTGCGGTCGCTGGCCGGTCATTACGGGTTCGTGCTGGTGTTCGATGAGGTGAAGACCGGCTTCCGCCACGCGCTCGGCGGGTACTCGGCGCTGCAGTCCGTGAAGCCCGATTTCGCCGTGTACGGCAAAGCGGTGGCGAACGGATACCCCATCGCCATTCTCGGCGGCAAGCGCGAATACATGGACTATTTCGTGCATCCCGACGCCGCGAAGCGCGTGCTGCTAGCGGGAACCTACAATGCGCACCCGGTTCCGGTGGCTGCGTCGTTGGCAACGATTCGGAAGCTTCTCGACGGCGCGGTGTATCGCCACGTGGAGCGTTTGGGCGCGCGAATGGAGGCCGGTCTCCGGAAGATCGCTCCACGCGTCGCCGTTTCGCGTATCGGTTCCGCGTTCTGCCTCTACTTCATGGATCACGTGCCTGTTGACTGGCACGATCTGGCGGCCAACCACGACGCGGAGAGCGACAACCGCCTTCGCCGCCGGCTCATTGAGTCCGGCGTATATGTGTTTCCGCTGGCCGCCAAGCAATGGTCGATTTCAGCGGCGCACACGGAGGCGGATATCGACGAGACGCTTGCCGCAATCGAGCGGGCGCTAGCGTAGGTTAGTGCGGCTTGGAAAGGCGGGAACTTCCGCGTTACACTCCATCCTCTGCGGGAACGGGCCGTGACGCGAGAAGGCGGGCGCGGCCGGCGTCGCGACCAGAGGATTGCGGGAACGACCAAAGTTCTATGATGGCTAATCATATGGTTCTTCCCGGCACTCTTAATCCCAATATGCCAAGGCGGGCCCTGCTGCTTGCCGGCGCTTCTGCGCTAGGCGCCAACGACCGGGTTCGCGGAGCGATCATCGGTTCCGGCGGCCGCGGACGGCTGTTGACCTCCGAGTTCAAAGAGATCGGTGCGGAGATGGCCGCGGTGTGCGATGTGTACCGGCCTAATCTGGAGGCGGGCTTGAAGGCCGCTTCCACGGGAGCGCGGTCCTTCACCGACTACCGGCGCGTGCTGGACGACCGGTCGATCGACGTGGTGGTCGTGGCGACGCCCGATCATTGGCACGCGCGAATGGTGATCGACGCGGTGAGCGCCGGCAAGGACGTGTATGTAGAAAAGCCGATGGCCCACACACCGGACGAGGGATTTCGAATCATCGACGCGGTGCGCAAAACGAACCGGATCGTACAGGTGGGCACGCAACGCCGCAGCTTCCCGCTGTTTCAGGAAGCCAAGCAGGTGCGCGATACGGCGGGCCTGGGCGATGTACGCCTGGTGAACGGCTGGTGGTACAACCATCAGGCGGCCGTGTCTTCGAAGAAGGCATTTGAAGGCGACATCGATTGGAAGGCGTGGCTGGGCACGGCGCCGAAGCGCGATGCGGATCCGGCCCGGTTTTTTAATTGGTATTACTACTGGGATTACTCCGGCGGATTGATGATTGGCCAGGCGGCGCACATCATCGACTCGGTTGTTTGGATGATGAACGCGTCGCTGCCCTCTGCGGTCGTGGTGGGCGCAACCCGGCCGAATCTGGACGGCGTGGAGGTCTCCGAAACGACGACCATGTGCCTCGAGTATCCCGAGAATTTTCTCGCCACCTTCACGGTCGGCTACAAAGCAATGCGGTATTCGGGGACGCTGGATCAGCTCACCGGCTATCACGGATCGAAGGCGCGCCTGGACGTGGGCCGTGAGAGTTACGCGCTGTATCGCGAGGATCCGAAGGCCGCGGAACTGAAGCCGGCCCTGGCCAAGAGCGAACCCGGAACGTTCAACTCCGCGACACGGATGCACATTCGTAATTTCCTGGAGTGCGTGAAGTCGCGAAAAGAACCGAACGCGCCGGTGGAAGCGGGCCAGGCGACGAACGTAGCGCTCTGCATGGCGATGGAGGCGTTGCGGCGCGGAGTGCGAATGCGGTGGAACGCCGCGGCACGGAGAATGGAAGGGTAGGAAGTGGCCGTTCCCCGCGCTGGACCTGCACTGGAGGCTGTCATGTACACGGAACGGGAACGGCGGATGATTCGCGAGTCATTACTCGCCCGGGGCCAGGCCGACACCCGGCTTTCGGGCGGAGCCGTCACCGGCTCGGCAGCGGCGGATCGGGAGGACACCTGGTCCGACATCGACCTTGCTTTCGGTGTCGCCGGGGACCTGGCCCCGGTGCTGGCAGGCTGGACCGCGCATATGTACGAAGTGCATGGCGCGATTCATCACATGGACATTCAGGCGGGTTCGTGGATCTATCGCGTGTTTCTGCTGGCCAATGGCCTGCAGGTGGATTTGGCGTTTGTGCCCGCCGCCGATTTTCGACCATTGGCCCCGGCGTTCCGCTTGGTATTTGGCGAGGCCGGCGAGGCCGTGGATGCGCCCGCCGCGCAGCCGCAGGGACTGATCGACTTCGCATGGTTGTACGCGCTACACGTTCGCAGCGCGGTGGCGCGAGGGCACTACTGGCAAGCCGAGTACATGATCAGCGCGCTGCGTGACAACGTGATCTCGCTGGCGTGTCTGCGCCTTGGCCTGCCCTCGGCCTATGGCAAAGGGGCGCACGGCCTGCCCGTAGACATTACGGACGGTTTGCGCGGGGCGTTGGTGACGCGCCTGGATGCCGAAGAATTGGCGCGCGCATACGGCGTGGCGGTGGCCGCGTATTTGCGCGAGGTGGCCTTGGTCGATGCCGGTTTAGCCGCGCGGCTGGAGCCCGTGCTAACCGCCGCATGCGAAACTAGTTAAAAGCATGATTGAGACCCTGCGCCACGGCGCGCACGCCGGCAACGCTCGCGTTGCCTTGTTCGACTTCGATGGCACGCTGTCCTTGATCCGTTCCGGATGGGTGGAAGTGATGGTGCCGATGATGGTCGAGATCCTTCTGGACACCCGGAGTGGAGAGTCGGAAGAGGACTTGACAGAGATCGTCAAGGAATATGTAGGCCGGTTGACGGGCCGGCAAACAATCTACCAGATGATCGAATTCGCCGAGCAGATTTCCAAGCGCGGCGGCACGCCGAAGGATCCGATCGACTACAAGCACATGTACCTGGACCGCCTGATGGTGAAGATCAAGGATCGCATCGATGACCTCGACGCGGGCCGGGTCGATCCGGAGCGGTGGCTGGTGCCTGGCTCGATGGCGCTTCTGAATGGACTGCGGGACCGGGGCATCAAAATGTACCTGGCCTCCGGAACCGACGACAAGTTCGTGAAGCACGAGGCCACGATTCTGGGCCTGCAGCCGTACTTCGAGGACCGCATGTATGGCGCCTTGGACGACTACAAGAGCTTCTCGAAGGCGATTCTGATCAAGCGGATTATCGATTCGGCCGAGAACCGCGGCGAAGAGTTCATCGGCTTCGGCGACGGCTACGTGGAGATCGAAAACGTGAAGGCCGTGGGCGGCGTCGCCGTCGGTGTGGCCTCCGACGAGCCGGACTGCGCCAAGGTGGACGAGTGGAAGCGCAACAGGCTGGTGAACTCCGGCGCCGATTGGATTGTGCCGCATTTCAACACAACGCCGGCGCTACTGACAACCATCTTTCCGTAATGCCCTCCAAGTACGAAACGTTCGACCGGTCGCGGCTTGTGATAAAGCCGCTGGCCGAGCGCATTCACGACTTGGAGATCTCGCGCTGGCTGACGCTCGACGAGCCGGCGCCGGAGTTCCAGCACAAGGATCTGGCCACAGTGGCCGAACGGCTCAACGCAGCCCGGGCGCGCGGCGCGGCGCGGATCTTGATGATGGGCGCGCATGTACTGCGCGCGGGCGTGAATCGGTATCTGATCGATTGGCTGCGGCGGGGTGTAATCACGCATATTGCCTGCAATGGAGCGGGCGCGATTCACGACTATGAGCTGGCGCGCATCGGCGCGACGACGGAGTCCGTGGCGCGCTACATACGGTCGGGCGAGTTCGGATTGTGGCGCGAGACGGGCGAGTTGAACGGCGTGATCGGCGAAGCGGCCGCGCTGGAACTTGGCCTGGGAGAGAACACCGGCCGCCATATCGCAGCCAGCGCCTATCCGTACAAGGACCTGAGCGTCTTCGCGGCGGCCTATGAAAACAGCGTGCCGGCCACGGTGCACGCGGGCATCGGCTACGACATTCTCCATGAGCATCCGAACTGCGACGGCGCGGCGCTGGGCGCGGCCAGCTATCGCGACTTCCTGATTTTCGCCAAGTCCGTGGAGAACCTGGAAGGCGGCGTGATGCTGAGCTTCGGCTCCGCGATCATGGCGCCGGAGGTCTACTTGAAGGCTCTGGCGATGGCCCGCAACGTCGCGCACCAAAGCGGCGCGCAGGTGCGCAATTTCGCCACGGCGGTCTTCGACATGGTGCCCATCGCCGGCGATATTCACAAGGAGCTGCCCAAGAGCGATCCCGGCTACTACTTCCGGCCGCACAAGACCATCCTGGTCCGCACGGTGGCCGACGGCGGCGAGAGCTTCTACTTCTGCGGCGATCATCGTGCCACGCTGCCCGCGCTGTGGAGACTGGCCCAGTGACGGCGGCGGAGATCCTGGATCAGATCGAGAATCTCCGCGTATTGGTAGTGGGCGATATCTGCCTGGACCGCTGGTGCTGGTACGATCCGGCGCTGGCGCTGCCCTCGGCTGAGACCGGAATTTCGCGTACGGGCGTAGTCCGCGTGGAAGTCACGCCGGGCGCCGGCGGCACGGTGGCGAACAACCTGGCCGCGCTGGGCGTTAGCCGCGTGGAGGTTCTGGGCGTCGCCGGAAGGGACGGTTTTGGTTGGGAGTTGCGCGAAGCGCTGCGTGAGCGGGGCATCGGGCATGAGCATCTCTTGGAGGTGCCGTCGATTCGAACCTTCACCTATACAAAGCTCATCAATGCGTCGAACGGAATTGAGGATCAGCCGCGCGTCGATTTCGTGAATACGCGCGCGCTTTCGGAGGATGTAGAGATGGCGCTGGTGCACCAGTTCGACAACGCCGCGCCGTCCTTTGACGTAGTAATTGTCAGCGACCAGGCGGAGACGTCAGCGGGCGGCGTGGTCACGCCAGTTCTGCGCGGCGCCATCGAGTCCTTCGCGCAGGCGTTTCCCGAAAAAGTCGTCTGGGTGGATTCCCGCGCGCGGACCGAGCTGTTTCAAGGCGTGATTGTGAAGCCGAACGAAAAGGAAGCGATCGAGGCCTGCCGTCGCGCCTTTGCCGGCGAGGCCGATTTCGCGCGGTTGCGCGAACACTGCCAGGCGCCGCTGCTGTTCGTGACATTCGGCGGCGAAGGGGTGCGGATCTTCGATCCGGCGGGCGAGCAGTGGGTGAGGACGCAGCCGGTTGCGAATCCGGTCGATATCTGCGGCGCGGGAGACAGCTTCACGGCAGGCGCCGCCACCGCCTTCGCCGCCACGCGCGACCCGGCCGCCGCCGCGCGGTTCGGCAACCGGGTCGCATCCATCACCATCATGAAGCGCGGCACCGGCACGGCATCGCGGGCCGAAATTCTCTCGCAGCCATGAACACTCTGGCGATCGACATCGGCGGCACCAAGTTCACCGTCGCGATGTTCGACGGCGAAGGCCGAATGGTCCAGCGCCACAGTGAAGCCACCCACCGCGTCGGCGGGAAGGACTGGATGCTGGGCCGCATTCGGGATATTGTCCAAAGCTGGCCGGTGCGCGCGGAGCGCTGCGGTATCGGCTTCGGCGGCCCGGTGAATTTCGAGACACAAATGGTCACGCTCTCGACCCACGTAGGCGGCTGGGCCAATTTCGATCTGATCGGCTGGGTGCGCGCCGAACTGGAAATTGGGAAGGTTGTCATGGACAACGACGCCAACGTGGGTGCGCTCGGCGAAGGCGTGCACGGCGCGGGCCGCGGCCACCGGCCGTTGTTCTACATGACTCTCTCCACGGGAATCGGCGGCGGAATTCTAACGGGCGAGGGCGTCTACCGCGGCGCGGACTCCTACGCCGGCGAGCTTGGGCACTTGAACGTGGACCCGGCAGGGCCGGAGTGCCTGTGCGGATCCAACGGTTGTTTCGAACGCATGTGCTGCGGGCTGTGGCTGGAGCGCGACCACGGCAAAACGGCGCGCGAACTACTGGGCGATCCCGCCTTCGTCGCGGCCTACGTTGTCACGCTCGCGCGCGGATTGAAGGCGTGCATCATGCTGCTGAACCCATCGAGAATCGTGATCGGCGGCGGCATGAGCAAAGCCGGCGACGCGCTGTTCGTCCCGTTGCGCGCGGAGTTGCGAAGGCAGATCACAAGTTGGTCGCGGGCGCGGATCGATGTTGTGCCGGCGGAGCTGGGTGACGATTCGGTGCTTTACGGAGCGTTGGAGTTGGCGCGCGCTCGAACCTAGCCGGACACTTCCTTCACCGGCTCGCGCGAAGCAAGGCTCATTCGCCTCCGCGCCGCCCATTCGCCGGCATCGTCGAACAGCGAATACGCCACCGGCGTGAGAATCAGCGTGAGCAGCAGCGACAGCGACTGCCCGCCGATGACGATGATGGCGATCGAACGCCGCTCCTCCGCTCCCGGCCCGGCGCCGATGGCCAAGGGCAGCATACCGGCCACCAGCGTGACCGTCGTCATCAGGATTGGGCGCAGCCGGTCGCGATTGGCCTGCAGGATCGCTTCGGTCCGCGCCAGGCCGGCGCGGCGAAGACTGTTGGTGTGATCGATTTGGAGAATCGAGTTTTTCTTGACAACGCCGAACAAAACCAGGATGCCGAGCGCGGAGTACAAATTCAGCGTTTCGTTGAACAGCCACAACGACAGGAACCCAAACGGCACAGCGAGCGGCAGGCTGAGCAGGATCGTAACGGGATGCAGCAGGCTCTCGAACTGCGACGCCAGGATCATGTACATGAACACGACTGAAAGCGCGAAGGCAAATAGGAACTCGGTGAGGGTGCGTTCGAACTCGCGTCCGCGGCCAATCACGGCCGTTGAGTACGCCGCCGGCATGTTGAGGCCTTGGGCGGCTTCGAAGACCACGGGCAGGCGGTCACCGAGGCCGAAGCCGGGCAGGATATTGGCGCGCAAGGACACCTGCCGCTGGCGGTCCAACCCTTCGATCCGCAGCGCCGAGACCGCCTCCCGCAATTGGACCACGTTGTCCAGGCGGACCAGGCGGCTCTTTACGGACGGGACGTAGAGCTTCGAAACGTTGGTCAACGAATTCCGGTCCGAATCCTTCAGGCGCACCTCGACGTCGTACTCCTCCGCGATCTTTTCGTCGCGAAATCGGGAAACCTCGTCGTCGCCGCCGACCATCAGCCGCAAGGAACTGGCGATATCCGCCGCGTCGACGCCCAGGTCGGCGGCCCGTTCCCGGTCTATAAAGACCCGCAACTCCGGATTATTCATGCGCAGCGTGGTATCGATATCGGCGAGCCCCGGCGTTTTCAGCGCCGTCTCACGGAGCGTGTTGGCGTACCTATTGAGTTGGTCCAGATCCGGACCGCGAATCGCGAAGTCGATATCGTACGGCGCCGAACCCTGATTGAGCGCTTGCAGATTGCCCACGCGAATGCGCAGGTCCTTGAACTGTTTCAGCTTGGCGCGCATCGCCTGCATGACGTCCCGTTGGGAGTACACATTCTGGAACGCCTCCCACGGTTTGCCTTCCAGCGTCTTCGACCAAAGCCGGCTCACGCTCAGCACCCGGTTCTCCACGTCTTCCAGGCGAATGTAGACCCGTGCGATGTTTACGGTCTGCAGATAGCCGGTGCCGACGATGGACACGAAATGCCGCACGCCCGGCATCTCCTTCACCTCGCCGTAGATGCGGTCCAGCACCTGTTCCATCGATGCCAGGTTGGTTCCCTCGGGCGCGAACACGGAAAGCTCGAACTCGCTTTCATCGACATTGGTGGGCAGGTACTCCTGCCGCAACATCCGGTACAGCGGTACCGTGGCCGCCATGGTGCCGATGCCAAGCAACGCCACCGCCGCGCGATGGCGCATGGACCAGCCCAGCATGCGCATGTAGCCTCGTTCCATCCATCCGTACAGTCCGCCGCGCGAATCGCCGTGGCCGCTCACCGCTTCCCGGCTCAGAAGGCGCGAACTCATCATCGGGGTCAGTGAAAAGCTCACCAGAAGCGATACGAGAATCGCCACCGTTGCGGTAACGCCAAACGAATATAGAAACCGGCCTGAAATCGACGACATGAACGACACGGGCAGGAACACGACAATTAGGCTAAACGTCGTGGCTGTCACCGCCAGGCCAATATCCTTTGTCGCAAGAATCGCCGCTTCTCGCGGCGCCATCTTCTTTTCTTCGATGAAACGGAAGATGTTTTCAAGCACCACGATCGCATCGTCGATCACCACACCAACCATCAGCACCAGCGCCAGCATCGTGATGTTGTTCAGCGTAAAGTTCATCATGCGCATCACGCCGAACGTGGCGATAATGGACGCCGGAATGGCCACGGCGCCGATGAAGGTGGCCCGCCAATCCTGCATGAAAAGAAAGACGACGAGCGAAGCCAGGATGGAGCCGAGGATCAGATGCAGTTGAACCTCGTGGAAAGCCGCCTCGATATACCGGGACTGGTCCTGCACCACGTGCAGTTCCGCACCCTCGGGCAGCAGGCTGCGGACTTTGTCGAGGCGGGCCTTGACGTTATTCACCACTTCAATGGTGTTGGCGCCCGATTGGCGGCGCACTTCGATGGCGACGGCCGGTTTGCCGTCGTAACGCGCGGCGGTGCGCTGCTCCTTGTGCCCGTCCTCGGCATAGCCGATGTCGCGGATGCGGATGGGCGTGTTGTCGATGTTGGCGACAACGAGTTCATTGAATTGCTTGGGATCCGGGAAACGGCCCAGCGTGCGAAGCACCAGCTCCCGGGACCCTTCGTCGATTCTGCCGCCGGGGATATCGGAGTTCTGACGCTCCACGGCGTCGCGAACGCGAAGGATGGGGATGCGGTACGCCGCCAGCCGGTCGGCATCCACCCAAATGTTGATGGCCCGTTTCTGGCCGCCCACCACCTGCACCTGGCCCACGCCGCCGGCCGACTCAATCGAATCCTTGATGGAGCGTTCCCCGATCTCGAACAGTTCGCGGCCGGTTTTGTCGCCGGATAAAATCAGCGTCAGCACAGGTGACGCATCGGCATCCAGCTTCTTGATCAACGGCGGTTTGGCGTCGCGTGGAAGCTGGGCGATTATCGACGCGATGGCGTCGCGCGTGTCCTGGGCGGCGATGTCGATGTCGCGGCTAAGGTCGAAGGTGATCGTGACGACCGACAGCGAATCGGTGGACGTGGACCGGATATTGTCGATGCCTTCCACCGTCGCCACCGAGTCCTCAATGAAGCGGGTGACGGTGCTCTCCATCTCCTCTGGCGAAGCGCCGGGAAGAATCGTCCGGACGGAGATGACAGGCAGATCGACGTCGGGAAACCGGTCGATGCCGAGTTTCGTGTAGGACACCGCGCCGGCCACGACCATTGACAGGATGAGCATGACGGCAAATACCGGACGCGCGACGCACACTTCCGCCAGTTTCTGCATCTATCGCACCCTGACTTTTTGGCCCTTGGCGAGACGGTCGGTGGCCTTTGCGACAAGCTGGTCGCCGTCGGAGAGGCCTTCCAGAATTTCGATTTGATTGTTGTCCAGCTGCCGGCCCCGTTTGACGACGCGGTCGTCGAGTGTGCCCCCCGTAACGACGTAGACGCGATCGATGCCGGCAAAACCGGCGATGGCGTCGGCCGGCGCCGCGATACCCATGGCTCCCGAGTTCACTGTGATCAATCCCTCGACGAAGGAACCCGGGCGCAGCACACCGCCGGGATTTGGAATTTCGCCTTCCACCGTCAACGACCGGTTCTGCGCCTCAATCGCCGGACTGATGCGAACCACGCGGCCGTGGAAGCGCTGCGCATTGCCCTCCAGTAGGATTTCGATGGTCTGGCCCTGGCGGATCTTCATCGCCTGGCGCTCCGGAACCGAAAGGCGCACGCGGAGCGGGCTCTGCTGCACCAGTGTGATCAACGGCGCATTGACGGGAAGAAACTCGCCCTGCGAGGCTTGCCTCCGGGTTACGGCTCCGGTAAAGGGAGCGCGGATAACCGTGTCATCGAGCTGCTGACGGGCCAAGGCCAGTTGCGCTCGGCGCTCACTGAGCAGGGCGCGTGTTTGGGAAACCTCGGCCAGCGCGGCTTGATAGCGCGCCTCAATGCCCTGCGTCCGGACATTGGCTTTTTCGAAATCGATGCGGGAGACGACACCGTCCTTTTCGAGCTTGCGGGTCGTTTCCAGGATGAAGCGGGCCTCGCGCAGGGCCGCGTCCGCTTCCTTCACTACGGCCACTTCCTCCGGCTTCACATCGTCGGTCGAGTTGCCGAGAATGCCGAGGCGGGC
This sequence comes from Acidobacteriota bacterium, assembly GCA_016871155.1. Lineage (GTDB taxonomy): Bacteria > Acidobacteriota > Terriglobia > Bryobacterales > Bryobacteraceae. Next base: position 30,926 of record VFZO01000007.1, read on the forward strand.
GCGGCTCTGGTCGACAAGCGCCGCCGCCTGCTGCGCGCGGAACTCGTAGTCGGTCTTCTCCAATTCCGCAACGATCTCGCCGGCCTTAACCAGCGAGCCCAGGTCGACATTGAGCTTTACGATCCGTCCGGGCACCTTCGTGCTGAGCGTTGCCGACTCCTCGGCGAAGAGCTCGCCGTTCGCGTTTACGACCTCCGGGATGCTGGTTGGCGTGACGCGGATCACGCTCACGTCGGCCGCCGCGGTCTCCTTGGCGGCGACCGGCGTGTTGCTATAGGGTCCCGAACAACCCGCGAGAAGAAGCAAGAGTGGAACGGCCCGCAACATCCGTCTGCATTCTATCTCAGCAAGCCCGCTGCGAAGATTACGTGATGGGAACGATTAGGCCGAAGGTGAGGTAACGGCGCAGCTTGTCCGCCATACTTTCGCCTTCGTTCAGCTTGGCCCAGCGGATGGCGGACTTGTCGCCGCGTTCGTTGAAGAATCCCACGCCGCCAGTGCGGAACCGGGCGTCCCTCCATTGATCCACCACGCGGCCGCCCACCAGAGTCAGGATCCGGTCGCCTACCGCCTTTACTTCATATTGGTAGAACTTTTCGCGTTCCAGGTTCACTGGCACCGGCAGGTGCAAGCGCCGGGACTCCTGGCCTTGGACCACCGAGAACCGGACGATCTCGGGCCTAGCGGTAGAGTTTCGCTCCGGGATGATCAGCTTCGACGCATAGTAGTTTCGATGATTCGGTGCGCGGACTACCCAGCCCAGGGAGTTCGATTCGACCTTGCCTTCAAACTCAAAGGTGTAGTCGCCCAGGTTGCGCGACTCATCCCAAATGCGCAGGCCGCCGGGCCGGACCAGGCCATTCTCGAATTTCCAGCCGGCCGGGCCGGACCCGGGTGCGGGCAGCCAACTTCGCAAGCCGGTGTTGAAGCGGTCCTCGATCGCGATGCCAGTGGAGGACTTCGGCAGCTTATCGAGCATGGAGCCGACAGCCACGGCGACGGCGCTCTGCCGGCGTCCCTCTTCCTTGGGACCCTTCTGCGCTTGTTCCCCAACGCCCATGCGGTCCATGATGACCAGACCGCCGATGCTCAGCGCGGCCAGTCCCAGGACAGTCGCGGTGGAGCGGGAACCGCTGCCGGATTTCTTCTTTCCTTCCGGAATCACGAACTCGTCGGTATCCCGCAGCACATCGGCCGCGGAATACGTGAACTCGCCCAGTTCGCGGAGTGCGCGAGCCGAGCGGGCCGAAAAGGCAGTCCGGTGCTGTTTACAGCAGAACTCCTTGTCGATGAAGCGATTTATGAATCCGATGGGTTGGCGGCAGTAGCGGCAGACCATTTGGGTCTCCTTCTTGTATTGTCAGACAAACCCCCCTGTTTGAAGCCGCTATAGGGTTGAATAGGGGGGGCACCCAGGGTATTTGCTTAGCTAAATTGCGACCGCTGCTACACTGAATGAAACCCACCCTTGTGGTTTGTTGCCGTTAGCGATGTTCAAGTCTCTGTACTCAAACTGGATCAACAATTGGGAGCACCAGCTTTGTTTTCGATCCAACGACCGGGTGGTGCGTCCTTTTGAATGGGGCACGGAGTGGGCCGACCAATGGCCCATCACGCAAAATGTTGTAAAAAATGGAGATACGCCAGAACGATGGCTGCGGAGGCTGAATCGGGCGGGCATTGAAAACTCCGAGTCGTTCTTTGCGTACAACAAGCCGGAGGACTTCCGCTTAGAAAACGGCTTTATCCGCTATACATCGCCTAGCCTAAGTCCACATCCGGCAAACAATGTAGTTCACGGTCAGTGGTTCCCGGCGAAAAAGCCGGACGACCGGGCTGTGATTGTCCTGCCGCACTGGAACGCCAGCCAGGGGCAGCACGGCGGCTTGTGCGCCGGATTGGCGAAATTCGGCTTGTCCACCGTTCGAATGAGCCTGCCGTACCACGATTTCCGTATGCCAGCGGAACTAAACAGGGCGGACTACGCCATGTCGTCGAACATCGGCAGGACAATCGACGCCACGCGGCAGGCGGTGATGGACATTCGCGCGATGATCGACTGGCTGCAATCCCAGGGGTACACCCGTATCGGCATTTGCGGTACCTCGATCGGCTCCTGCTACGCCTGTCTGGCTTCCGCGCACGACGAGCGGATCAAGGTGAACGTATTCAATCACTGCTCTACGTATGTGGCCGACGTCGTTTGGACCGGCCTGTCGACCATTCACGTCAAGAAGGGGCTGGAGGAGCATCTCGATCTGGAGAGGCTTCGAAACCTCTGGGACGTCATCAGCCCAGTGAACTACCTGGAAAAGCTGGCTGCGTACAAGAACAAGAAATCCCTGTTCATCTACACCGAGTACGACACGACGTTCATGCCCCACCTGTCCAAAGACATCGTGCGGCGCGTTCAGGAGCTGGGAATCGCCGACAAGGTAGTGGTGTTGCCCTGCGGACACTATACGATGGGCGAAACGCCGTTTAAGTTCATCGACGGTTATCACATCGTTAGTTTTCTGAAGCGGAATCTCTAATGGACGCCGTCGCCATTCTGGGGCAGTTGAGCGCCTGGAGCGACCCGTCCGACGGCGAAGCGTCCAAGAGCCGAGAATTGGTGGTGAACCTGCTGCGCGGAACGCCGCAACCGTATTCCAGGGACCAGTTCGAGCCCGGCCACCTGACGGCCACGGCCTGCGTGCTTCACCCTTTCGAGGACGCTGTGCTGCTGGTACACCACGCCAAACTGGACCGCTGGCTGTTGCCGGGTGGCCATGTGGAAGCCGCGCTGGACGCCACCCCGTCCGCCACCGCGCGCCGGGAGGCCGAGGAAGAGAGCGGCGTGCGCATCGATGAAACGATGGCTCCGGCACTGGTCGGCATCGATGTCCACTCGATTCCGGCGCGCAAGAAGGACCCCTACCATTTGCACCACGACCTGATCTACCGGTTTCGAGCGGCGGCGGTGGAACTGGGAACGTCGGAAGAGATTCGAGAAGCGGTCTGGTGCCGGGAAGAAGAGTTCGACAAATACGATTTGCCGAGTCCCATTCGCCGCGCGGTTTGGCGTAGTCTAGGACGATGAAGCCCATCGAGTCGGGCGAAGAGACCATTCAGCGCTTTCTGTCGTGCTACGAGATAGCGGCCAAGCTGAAGACTCTGCGTCTGAAAAAGAAGATCGGTCTGGCGGACCTGGGCAAGCATACCGGCTTGTCGGCGTCGCTGCTGTCGCAATTGGAGACCGGGAAAGCGGTGCCTACGCTCGCCACGCTGGCGCGGATTGCCATGGTGTTCGAGGTCGGCATCGAATATTTTTTCCTCAGTCAGCGCAAGCAGCGCCTGTTCGCGATCGTGCGGCCGGAGCAGCGAATGCGGTTTCCGTCGAAGCCGGGAATTTCGGACCCTCCGTATTTTTTTGAGTGCCTGGCGTATCCGGTGATGGGCAAGGAGATGCAAGCCTATCTGGCCGAGTTCCCGGAGTCCGGCGAAGCCAGCCCGCAATTCCACGAACATCCAGGCTTTGAGCTGATCTATGTCACCGAAGGAACGCTGGAGTTGTTCTACGAGAACGCCTGGCACTCGCTTGCGGCCGGCGACTCGGTGTACATGGACTCGGCCGAGCCGCACGCATACCGGGGGCAGGGGTCAGCGGGGGCCAAAGCGCTGGTGTTTACGCTTCCGCCCCACTCGTAGCGCCAGAGACGGCAAAGGGCCACTCCCGCCAGCCGCCGAGCAGCGGGAAGAAGAGTCCCAGGCGAATGGGCCGCCGGTCCAGGCGGGAGACGACCTCGGCGTAGCGCTCCAGTTGCGGACGATACCGGACCACCTCGTTGGCAAGAAAGGCCTCCAGGTCGCTGCCTTCGTGGGAGCTGGTCTTATAATCGACGATCCAGCGGACACCGTCCTCGCCAATGAAACTGCGGTCCAACTGGAAACGCCGCACCGCGCCGCCGAACACCGCGGTCAACTCCCATTCGCTGCGGGCCTCGGGATGATCTTCGAGCAGCCACCGCCCGCGATCGCCTCGAATAGTCTCTACCAGGGCGCGTTGGGTCCGCATCAGGGCGCCGGGCAGTTCATCGGCTGGAACGCCGAGCGATATCAGCCGGGACCGCAACGCGGGCTCCTGACTGTGGAGATGATCAAGTGTCCACAAATCCAGACCTTCCCGCGTGATGGTCTGGAGCATTGCATGGACCGCCGTGCCCACCAGGCGCAGCGTCTCGCCGCTCCAGTCGTAGGAGATCTCTTCTTCGTCGACGTGATGCTCCTCGGTGCTCCATTCGAGCGCGGGCGGAGGGGCCGGCCGCCGCCAATCGGGCGAGATGCGCCGAAGGGGCGGCGGCTCCGGCGGGACCCGTTCGGCGGCCGGTGGCGCCGGGTGATCCTCGAACAGAAAGGACAGTTTGGCCGAAAACGTTCCCTTGGTGCCGGGCCAACCGGCGAGATGCAAGGTTCGTCTGGCCCGCGTGGCGGCGACATACAGCAGCCGGTTCGATTCATGGTCCTGACGTTGCGCTTCCAACCGGCCCAGGTAGGCATAGATACGGTCGGGCTCGCCGCCAAACTCGCCTAGGGAACCGATCAGCAGGCTGGCGTCCTCGTTCAATTCCCGCCAGCGCAGAAGGTGGGAGTCCCCGGTGTTCGGGCGGCGGCCGAGACCCGGCAGAATGACAGTGTCGAACTCCAGGCCCTTGGCCTTGTGCATGGTCATGATCTGAATGCGGCTTGTGGCCTTGGGGTCCGGCGGCGCCCAGGCGCCGGACAGCGCGGATTCGAAGCTTCGAAGGTCCGCCGGAGCCGACTCCAGAAATTCGAAGAAGGTCTCGGCGTCCTCGCGTTCTTCTTCGTCGCGCAGGCAGGCCGGGCCGCCCAGTTCCCGCCAAGTATCCTCGACCCACTGCCGCAGCGGTTTTCTACCACGATCGTCCCAGGCGGCCGCGACCGCCGGAAGTGGAACGGCCTCCAACAACTGCTCCAGCGTCCTGCCCGCCCACGGGGCGCGCAAAATACTGAGTTGGGCGACCCGGTCGCCGGGATGCAGCAGCACCCGTGTGAGCGCACGAAGGTCCTGCACCACCGACCGGTTCATGAGCGGTTCCAGCTCCACAGCCTGATAGCGGACGCCGCGGCGGCGCAGCTCACGTGTGATGTCGTGCGCGGCCGGCCGGCTGCGAACCAGCACGGCGATCGAACCTTCGGGAGTCTGATCGATCAAATCGGCGACCGTTCGCGCCTCCGCGGCGGAATCCTTCTCCGGAACCGGGTGGACACGGATGGATCCGCCGGGCGGCTGGGTGGCCGTACTGGCCGCGTAGGCGACCGCGCCGGAGCCGCTTTCATTTGTCTGACCCATCACACGAGGGAAGGTCTCGTTGAACCATTCGACCATCGTCTCCGACGAACGGAAATTGGCTGTCAGTTGCAGTGGAGTGAGCGCCACGCGGCCCAGTCCATTCTGGCGGCAGCGTTCGAACAGCGAGACCTCTGCCTCCTGAAACGAATAGACCGACTGCATTGGATCGCCGACCGCAAAGAGAGTACGGCCGTCCCCGGCGGACCACTCCGCGGTCAGCCGCTCCAGTAGAACCAATTTGGTGATGGAGGTGTCCTGAAACTCGTCTATCAGCAGGTGATGGATGCGGTGGTCCATGGCATAGGCCAGGGGTGTGGGCTCGTCGCCGGACCCCAAGGCTTGGATCGCGCAGAGCTGCACTTCGACGAAATCGACCTCCCTTCGCTCTTGAAAGACCATTCGGAGTTGGGCGGTGGCAAGCCGCAGAACGCCGAACAGGGCCTGAATCAGGTCCCATTGCCCATCGGTGTAGGAAGAGGGCGGCAGTAGGCGTACGGAATGCAGCCTCTCGGCGAAGGCGGGATCCAGGCCCTGCAAAAGCTCCTGCATCTCCTTGATTCCAGGATGGCCTGGCGGAAAACCGATGCTCTTATCGACGCGTTTCCGAATCTCGCCTGTCTTTGTCAGCAGGAAGCCGGCCAGCGCCTCCAGCGTGGGTTCCTCGCCTGGAAAGGCGGCCGAGAATAGACGGAGGGTCCCAAGCGGCAGCGCTTCGCGCAGACTTTCCGTCCCTTGCCGGACGATGGCCGCCAGCACGCTTTCCAGCGATTGGCGGTCCAGCGCCCCGAGATGCCGCAGCCACTGATCCCGGCGAGCCAGCATGGAGGCGATCAGGCCGCACGCGCGCGGCTGGTTGTTGTCGATGTGAAGTAGCAGGCGCCGGACCGGCTCGCCCAGATCCGATTCCAGCAGTTCCAGGGTGCGGCGCGCGGCGTCCTCATGGAGCTCCCCAGGGCGGCGGGCGATGGCCGGCGGGCCGCCCAGGCGGCTTAGCCACGGCATCTGCGCGGCGATCTGGGCGCAGAGCGCGTCGATCGTGAGGATGCGCAGCCTCGTGGAGTTCCGTTCGAGCCCCCATTCCAGCTGCCGGTCGCGCTCCAGAACGCGGGCGGCCAGCGCCCAGGTGGCCTGTTTGTGCGCCAATTCGGGCCGGGGACCCTGTGCGAGCCGGAGCGCATCGCAGATGCGGGTGCGCATCTCGCCGGCCGCCTTGTTGGTAAAGGTGATGGCCACGATGGTCTCGGGTTGTTCGACTGCGCCAAGCAGAGCCAGAAATCGCTGCGTCAGCAACTCGGTCTTGCCGGAGCCGGCCGGCGCCTGCACGATAAACGAGCGCGTGATATCCAGCGCTTGCGCGCGCGCCGCGGCGTCAGGCGGAATCATCGTCCGCTCCTTCCTGTCTGGACTCATGGACCCGGCAAAGGGAGTGGAGATGGCAGGCGCGGCAGGGCTTGCCCCCGTCCTTGGGCGTGACGGACGCCACGCCTTCGGAAAACTCGGTCCATAGTGCGGTGGTAACGCGCCGCCACTCGTTAAGCTGGCGCTCCCAATCCGGCGAGGGCGTCACGCCCGGGACGAGATCCTTCGCGGCGCCGAGTCCCCCGTATTTAACGTCGCCTGTTTTCAACTGGGCGAAGGCCAGGGCTGCCGGCGCCGGGCGGAGCGCCAGCGCATAGAGCGGAAGCTGCAGGTTCTCCGGCCGTTCGCCGTTCCACACATTGGGCGAAGGGGCGGTGGACTTGTAATCGATGACGACACGGTCGCCGTTAGGCAGCGTGTCGATGCGGTCGATGCGGCCCAGTAACGGAACGCCGGCGGGGGTGAGATCGATGGTCCGTTCGATTTCTTCCACAGTGAAGCCGTCGCGGTCGAAGTCCAGCTCGATATGCTGCTCAATGCGCTTGCGGAGGCACTCCCGTTCGACGGCGATCAGTCCAGCGCCGCCGGGAATGCCGGCCGCCGTCACAGCTTCCTCGATCACGCGGGCACGGTCCTGGCTGGAGGCCCTGGCCATGCGGTCCCGCGACTGGAAATGACGCCAAATGTGAGCCAGCGCATCGTGAAGAAGGCTGCCCCGCTGACTGGGAGGAATACCGGGTTGCGGTTCGGGCAGAGGTTCGGCGCCGAGGCGGGCGAGCGCGAACGCCCGGAAAGGGCACTGCGCCTGCCAGCCGAGAATCGCCGTTCCCCCGGCGGGCTTGGCGCTGGAAAGAGGAGGCGCCGCTTGATCGGTGAGTGACTCGAATCCGGAGCTGCCGATTTGCACGGTGGAAGCGGTGGGAAACGTTCGATGGTCCGGCTGCCATGAAGGAAACGAGGCGATCAGTTGGCTGGGCCGCAGCTCGACATCCCCGTCCCGCAGGGGGACGCTGAATACGATCTCCGGAGCACTGCGGAGGAGGCGTTCGGTAATGCCGGTGGCCAGGCGAAGTTCGCGGCCGGGCGAACCCCGTGGAAGATCGAGATCGCGCTGCAGGGAGCGAGGGATGAAAGGGTGAGGCCGGGCGGCCGCGGGCCAGTTCGTATCGGTCAGACCCATTACCCAGAGCGCGTCGAACTGCGAGCCGGCGGCTTGCAGCGCCTCCAGAATATGCACCGGCATGGCGCCGGTCTCCGGTTGAAAGATCGCCTCGGCGGCCAAATCATCCAACAGGCCTAACGCCTGCCGGAAGGAGACCTTGCCCTCCACTGCGTCCAACGTGGCCAGTTCGCGCAGTAGCTGCTCCCAACGGGCCAGCGCCTGGCGTTCGGCGCTGGAGATCTTCCTGGCGCCGGGCCATCCGAAGGCCTGCAACAGCTTCGGAAACACGCGCGCCCACGCGCCGGGGGTGCGCGCGTCCCTGGCGGAAAGCGGGAGCGGCCAACCCGTCTCCGCCAGCGAGACAGTCAGGCGGTTGCGCCTCCGCAGCTCCAGTTCGATCGTCTCGTTGGCCCCCCGCACGAATGGCGACCGCAGCAGCGCGCCCGCTTCCTGAATCGGCAAGGGTCCGTCGATCCAATGCAGCAGGCCCAGCGCGTCCCTGACGATAGGCCAGTCCCTCAGCGGCAGGCCCAAAGAGATATTGAAGAGCTTGCCGCCGAAAACATCGCCGAAAACCGATTCGACAGCGGTCCGCCGGTTCGCCAGATCGGCAACAACGATTCCGATATTCCTTGCGCGTCCGGCTTCCAGGCGCGTCCGCGCCCAGTTGGCGGCGTCGACGATGCCTTCCCGCACGCTGGGCGGACGGTGCAAAAAGGGCTGGGCGTCCAGTGATCGGGCGGGTACAACGAACCGTTGTTTCAACTTTTCGAGGATCTGCCGGCGCACCGGCGAAAGGTCGTCGAACCCATCCAGCCAAACCTCCCGGTGCAGCTCGGGCATCTCCGCCGCCAGAAAGGCTTCCTGGTCGCCGGCCGGCAGCCAACCTCGCTGCTCCACGCGCCGTTCAAACTCCAACGCCCACTTGGCGAACTGGCGCGTGTCCTCTGCGTCGCCGAAGGCTGGATGGCGCAGCGAGATGCCGTACTGGCGGCACAGCGCCCACGCATCGGCGGCGGCCGCGGCCGTGGCCGCGGCATCGAGCAAGCCGGAATCGTCCCTGGCGGCGGCGATCACACGCAACCAGCCCCGGCGTTCCGCCATGGGCGAAGGCAGGATGCGGCTTGGCAGCATCTCCTCCGACTGCTGCGCCACCCAGCCGGTCCACGTCTGAATCGCCGGACTCTCCCAGGCGGCGTGGCCGGCGGCCATCCGGGAATTGTCGTACACCGTTCTCCAATGCCGCGCCAACCGGCGGTTCGCCGTCAAAAGCAGCGCGCCGCCGGCCAAAGCATCCAGCAGATTCATCCGCGCAGCTCGGGCGTCTTGGCGCGAGTGAACTCTTCGAGCGCATCGATATTAATGTCCAGGCCCAGGCCGGGACGTTCGGGAATTTCGAGCATTCCGGCGCTGTCGACACGCCAGCGGTTGGTGACAAGTTCGTCGATAAAAGGCGAACCCGTGAGGTACTCCACCAAATGAGTCTCAGGAAACGCGCTGGCGATCTGCAGATCGGACGCCAGCCCCACGCACGTATTCCAGCCGTGTGGAATAAAGCGAACGCCATGGGCCGCGGCCATCCAGGCGATGCGGCGCTGCTCGCTGAGGCCCCCGCACTTGGTCACGTCGGGCTGCACGATATCGAAGGCGCCCGCGCGAAGCCACGGCTCAAACGCCTGCCGGCGCGTGAGCACCTCGCCGCCGGCGATCGGCACGCGGGAGACGCGTCGCAGCGCTTGAAAGTCCTCCAGCGCGTCGGGATGGAGCGGCTCCTCGAACCAGTCCACGTCGTAGCTGGCCAGCATGTCCGAAGTTCGCAACGCCCACTTGTAATCGCCCTGCCAGTAGGCGTCGGATCCGCCGGCGTCCACCATCAACATGGCTTCCTCGCCAATGGCGTAACGCGCGGCTTTTACGATCGCTTCATCGGTCCTGGCGTCGCGGCGGCCGAAGGGCCCCCAGCCGATCTTGAAGGCCTGAAAGCCCTGCGCGCGAATCGGCAGTAGCTCGCTAGGCATTCGCTCCGGCTCGCGCATCAGGATGCTGGCATACGGCTTTACACGATCGCGGCAGCGCCCTCCGAGCAGTCGTCCCACCGGCTGGCCGCTGGCCTTGCCCAGCAGGTCCCACAGCGCGAGGTCGATGCCACTGATCGTATGCGTGACGCTGCCGCCGCGGCCCTGCCAGAACGTATGCTGGTGCAGTTTCTCGCTTACACGCTCCGGTTCTATGGCACTTTCGTTGCGGTAGAGCGGGGCGAGCAGCTCCAGGCTGGCCCGCACGAGACTTTCCGACGTGAATACGCTGCCCCAGCCGATGGGACCCTCTTCGGTAAGGACGGCGATGATCGTATGCACGCAGTCTTCCGGTTGGAGTTCATTAGACCAGCCGCCTTCCGGTGTCCGGCCGCGCAGGCCGTAAGCTTTGATGTCGCGGATTTTCATTTCGCTCTTCTGAATACTTTCGCTCTCGGTTGATAGGAATCGATCTCGTCCAGTGGCCACAGCGGGCGCTCCACGACGGTGTGGCCCAATCCTTTCACGTTGGCGCTGGTGGCGCCGGGAGCGTCAATGTTCAGGACTTTTTCGGCGCCGTCGTTGAAGAATCGCGGCTGACACAACGGCGACTTCACGACGGTCATGTCGAACAGGGCCGGGTCCTGCCCGTTGCCCAGGAACAAGGTGCGGTCGTAGAGTGATACGGGGCGCGTGGTGGCCACGATGGTGTAGTTGTCCGCCTCCAGCACAGCCGTGCGGCCCGCATACCAGGATTCGCCGTGCGATTCGCTACGCAAGCGGCCATCCGACAGCACGCGAACCTTTGCGCGGATGGGCAGGGGCGGAAACCGCTTTGGATCGAGTTGACCGCCCACTGTCACCTCGAGGGTTGCGCCGATACCGGCCTGGAAGGCCGCATCGACTGCCGGCGCATCCACGATTGGCGCCAGGCAGGTGCGCCGGTTGCCGGCTTCCATCAATGCGCGGACGATCGCGTTTGAATCGCCGGACGCGCCGGAGCTGGTGGCGTCCGCGGCATCGACTAGAACGACGCGTCCCTTCGCGGTGGCGGCCGCGACGGCGGCCTCCGCCAGCGGGACGAGCGGCTGCTGCAGGTGATGGCGAATGGCCCAGAACTCATTAGCGATGGAGATCGCCTCGGCTTCCGCGGCGGCCGAATCGCCGTCGGCGAGGAGAATGACATTCGAGCAGAGGTCCGGCACGTCGGTAAACGGATTGCCGATGAACAGGCTGCCGGAAAGACCCGACGGGCTGTTTTCAAACGCAATGGCGCGGTCGTAGCAGCGCTTGATCGTTCCAGTAGAAGTGATGCATTCCTGCCCGCGAACCAGCGCCGGAATTTTCACGCGAACGGCGGCGGGGTCGAGCCCGCCCTGCAGGAAGCGAAGCAGCAGACGGGCGGCGCGCTGCCCGGTTTCAAAGAAGTCGACGTGGGGATTGGTGTGAAAGACGGTAAAGACGTCGAGATGAGTCAGGATTCGATCCGTGAGAATGCCGTGCAGATCGAAGGACGCGGCGATGGGCATGTGCGGGCCGGCGATGGCCCGCGTCTGTTCAAGCAGGTAGCCTTCACAGTCGTCGACGTCCTCGGCGGCGAGCGCGCCGTGAAGAGCGAAGTAGATGGCATCGACGTCGCGATGAGCGCGGACCGCGTCCAGAAACTCACCTGCGATGCGCCGGAACGCGGCGGCCGAAAGCGTGCCGGCGGAAGTAATGCCCTTGGCGCTGTAGCCACCCACCAGTTCAACGCCGCCGTGTTGTTCGAACACGTGAATCGCGCCGCCGGCTTCGTTCCGGACGGGACGGTGGTAGGCGAGAACGGCTTCGCCTTTATCGATGAGGAAATCCTCGTAGTGCGAGAGCACCGGGTTAAACGAGGAGACCTCTTGCTTGCACTCGCTAATCAGGATCCGCATAGGACAGCAACCAGTGTATGCGCGCCACCCGGAGGATGTCTCGCCCGCAAGTTGGAGGCGGCACCGGCCGGCGTCGAGCCATTGGCTTCTTGCGCGAACGAGCCCGGCAAATCCGCGAATTAACCAATTCGAACCCAATTCTGGAATTTCGTTATACTTGTTACTCCGAACCGCTCGCCGCTCCGGTTCTCAACCGGCGCGATACCGGGCGCCGGGTACATGAGATGCGATTGCCCGAAGAGACTTCTCAGTCGAGTAGATTCGAGTTGGGCCACCAGTTCGAATCAGGGCGGAGCGAAATAGCCCAGAGCCTCTTGGAGCGAGTCACCAGCGTAACGGCGCGCGCGCAGTGCGCCGCTCTGCTTGTTGACGTGGATCCGCGCCTGGCGCGCGCCGTCGCCACACAGGCTCCGTTGTTCCTTGTGCATCCGGACGCTGCCGGGCTGCAGGGGCTGTTCGGTGCCTACTGCGTCTCGGGTTCCTCGGCCGGCGTGCTCTGCTACCGCGGAACGCCGCAGCAGTTCGCGCGCGAGATTCCGGTGGCGCCAGATGGAATCGTCGCCGGTACTCCGGCAAGTCTTCTGGCTATTTGGCCCGAGATTCCGGCCGGGGCGTCCATTCTGATCGTCGATGACGCTCCGGCGACGGCAAAATGGGTCCGTTCAGGCTTCCTGGAGGGCACCGCCGAACCGGGCGTGTACCGGGCGACGGCGCGATTCAGCCGGGGACCTCTTTGTCCTCCCCGCCGTTTGTTGGCGGAGGTCAATGGCGCGCTGCAGCGGCTGTACGCCGCTGGAGGGGAGGGCTCCACCTTCGCCGCTACGGAGCCGATCCGCCGATGGCGGTTGGAGGAATCGGGACGAATGGAGTCCCTGCAAGGAGACTGGCCGTCCCCGCGAGCCGAACTGCCGCCGCTGCCGGACTGCCTGCCCGACGGTTCGTGCTGGCCGCTAATCTCGGTGATCACCCCGTCGTTTAATCAAGGCAAATACATTGAAGAGACGATCCTTTCGGTGGCGAATCAGGGCTATCCGCGAGTGGAACACATCGTCATGGACGGCGGGTCGAACGACTCGACGCACGAAGTTCTGCAACGGCACCGCTGGCGTCTGGCGGCAGCCGTTTCGGAGAAGGACCGCGGGCAGAGCCACGCGATCAACAAGGGAATGGCGCTGGCTACGGGCGAAATACTGACGTGGCTGAACAGCGACGACATGCTCGCACCTGGGGCGCTGGCCGGCGTGGCGTTCGGCTTTTGGATGTCGAAAGCCGACATGGTCGCCGGCGTGGTTCGATTGCGGTCGGCGGGCAAGACCACGGGCTTTCACATGACCAGTTGTGCCCGCGGCGAACTTCCAGTGGAAGACCTGCTGGACCTGGACGGCGGCTGGAACGCGGGAAAGTTCTTTTATCAGCCGGAGGTCCTTTTCACCCGAGGCATCTGGGAGAGAGCCGGCGGCAAGGTCCGCGAAGACCTCTTCTACAGCATGGACTACGACCTGTGGGTCCGCATGGCGCAAGCGAAGGCGAACCTGCACGTGATCGGGCGCGAAGTGGCGTGGTTCCGGCTGCACGAAGAACAGAAGACGAACGTGCAGGAGCGGTTCAAGGAGGAACTGAGCCGGTATGTCGACGGCTACGTCAAAGCCCGGGGAGTACCGCTGGGACCCTCCAAGGCCCGAGAAAATCCGAAGCACCGTCTGCGAGTGACGCTGTTAAACGATCACGGATTCCACTACGGCGCCGGAATCGCGCACCGCAGGATGGGCGAGACGCTGTTGCGCGCCGGCCACGCCGTCGACACGCTGATGTTGCGGGCCGAGCCGCCGGTGGTGGACTACGGAACGCCGCTTGACCGCACGGCGGAGGAGGTCGCAGAGGGAGTGGCGGCCACCAATCCCGACCTGGTTGTGGTTGGCAATTTGCATTCCGCCGGAGCCAGCCCCTGGCATGTCCGGGCTGTCGCGGCGCGGTACCCAACCGTGGCGATTGTCCACGATCTCTGGTGGATCACGGGCCGCTGCGCGTATCCGATGGACTGCACGAAGTTTCTGAAAGGCTGCGACGATCTTTGTCCGACCGCGGATCAGTACCCGCGGCTTGCGCCGGTGAAAATCGCACCGGCTTGGGCCGCCAAGCGGCGCGTGCTGGCTGGCGAGAACTCGGTGCTGCTGGTGGCGAATTCGCGGTGGACCAAGCAAAGCGTCGACGAGGCGCTGGCGGCCACCGGCCGCCCGGCTCAGACGGGGCGCATCCAGTTGCCTTTCCCAACCGACGTGTTCACGGCCACCGACCGCCAGGGGGCGCGCGCGGCGCTAGACCTTCCGCGCGACCGTTTCCTGGTGCTGGTCACCGGCGACTTGTACGACCCGCGAAAGAATACGCGGCTTGTCCTGAAGGCCTTGGAGCAGTTGCGCATTCCGGACCTCTCGGTGGTCTGCCTGGGATTCCGCCGCGACGGTGAGGACTTCGGAGAGCTGGACGTGATCCGCCCCGGTCACATAAAGGACGCGCGGCGCATGGCGCTGTATTACTCCGCCGCCGATATATTTGTCGGCCCAAGCGAGGTGGAGACCTTCGGCCAGGTATTTATCGAGTCGATCGCCTGCGGCACGCCCGCCATCGCCTACAACAACTCGGGAATGAAGGACGCGCTGATCGACAACGTAACCGGTCTATTCGTCGAGAAACTGACCCCCGAACATCTGGCGGCCGCCGTACTGGCGCTGTACCGTCAGCCGGACCGGCGCCGGAAGATGGCGGCCTGGGGGCGGCTGTTCGTCGAGAACGAATGGTCGAACTATCTGTCCTACTATACGTTTCACAGGATGTTGGAAGACACCGGCCTTGGCCGCAGGTTGAACATACCGCCGAAGATCAGCTTTTCGCCCGGGACAGCCGCCCCGCCAGAGCCCCGGCTGATTGGAACGAATGCGGCGATTCAAATGGATTCGCGAGGCGTAGGCGTGGAAGAGGGACCGTATCCAGATCTCAATCTGCCAGTTTTCCGCTGGGGATTCGGCCCCAGGAGCGTTCTGGGAGTGAGCGCGATTTCAGGCGGAACCCATTCGGTGGCCATCAGTTACCGTACCGTTTTCGACGGCCAGCGCATTGAAGTGAAGGTCAACGGAACGCCCGCGGGCAGTTTCTCACTGAAGAACACGGGCATCAAGGAAGATCACATGGTGTGTTTCGGCGCGCCGCTTCGCGCGGGGAACAACGAAATCGAGATCGACTACGCACGCTGGCTGCAGCCTGGGGAGAGCGACAGACCCCTAGCCATGGCCATTACCGACATCTGGGCCGCGAAAGACGTCACCAGCTAAAGTGCGAAACTGAGTAGATGGCCTCAGGCCCGGAGACTCCGCAAGCGGAACCTGTCACGCCCACGCCGCCGCAAGGCTGGCGGAAGTATGTGCGCATAACCGCGGGGATTGGGCTGCTGATCGTCGGTATTATCGGCCTGCTGCTGCCGGTGATGCCACAGTGGCCGTTCATCATCCCGGGCCTGGCTTTGCTGGGCGACTATTTTCCTCCGGCCCGCCGGCTGAACGCCTGGATTCAGACCAAGATCAAGGACGCGCGGGAGTACGTGCAGCGAAAGAAGAACGGCGCCGGATGATTAAGAACATCACGGTGAACGGCGCGCGGCAGCACAACCTCCAGAACGTCTCTGTGGTGATTCCGCGCAACACACTGACTGTGATCACGGGACTTTCGGGCTCCGGAAAATCCTCGCTGGCGTTCGATACGATCTACGCCGAAGGGCAGCGGCGGTACGTGGAGACTCTTTCGCCCTACGCGCGGCAGTTTCTCGATCAGATGGAGCGTCCCGACGTCGATTCCATCGAGGGGCTTTCGCCTGCCATCTCGATCGAGCAGAAGACCACCAACCGCAGCCCGCGCTCCACCGTCGGAACGGTCACCGAGATCTACGACTACCTGCGGCTTCTCTATGCGTCGATCGGAACTCCGCACTGCCCGGCCTGCTCCATTCCGATTACACAGCAGTCGACGCAGCAGATCCTGGACCAGATACTCGGCCTGCGGCAGGACGAGCGGGTGATGATCCTGGCCCCCGTGGTTCGGGGGCGCAAGGGGGAGTACAAGAAGGACCTGGAAAAATACGCGCGGCAGGGGTTTGTACGGGCGCGTATCGACGGGGAATTGCGGTCGCTCGACGAAGATATCAACCTCGACAAGCGGCGGAATCACACGATTGAGATTGTCGTCGACCGCCTGCTGGTAAAGCCGGGGATCGAGAAGCGGCTGGAGGCGTCGATCGAAACGGCGATGAAGCTGGCCGCGGGGCTGGTGCTGGTGGCCGTCGTGAACGGCGAGGAGAAGCTGTACTCAAAACACCTGGCGTGCCCGGAATGCGGCGGGAGCGTCCCGCTGCCGGAGCCGCGCAGCTTTTCCTTCAACTCCCCGTTTGGCGCCTGCGAGGCGTGCAACGGACTGGGCAGCAACTGGTCGTTCGATCCGGATAAGTTTCTGGTGGACCCCTCGAAGCCTCTGTTCGACGGCGGCCTGGGGCCGGGCGGCTCGTCCAGCGTAATGATGGCGCGTGTAGAGGAAGCGGCTAAGCGTCACAAGATCAACCTGGAAAAACCATTCGAGGCGTTGAGCCGCGCGCAGCAGTCGCTGCTGCTGGACGGCGAGGGGCCGTTCCCGGGAATCGTCAAGCTGCTGGATCAGATGTATCGCGACGGTCCGAGCGGCTCGGCCGAATACTTCATGGGATATATGTCGCCGGTCACGTGCACCAGTTGCAACGGCCTGCGGCTCAAGCCGGCATCGCTCGCGGTGCGCGTGAAGGACATCTCCATCGCCGAGTTTACGCGGCTGGCGTTGAATCGGGCGCTGGAGGCGGTGAAGGCTTGGGAGTTCAACGACCGCGAGAATCAGATCGCCGGGCGCATCCGAGAGGAGGTGGAACACCGTTTGGAGTTCCTGCTCGCGGTGGGCCTGGAGTATTTGAGCCTGCACCGTTCGGCGGCGACGCTCTCCGGCGGTGAGGCGCAGCGGATCCGGCTGGCGACGCAGATCGGCTCCAAACTGCGGGGAGTTTTATACGTGCTCGACGAACCGTCGATCGGCCTGCACCCGCGCGATAACGAGCGGCTGCTGGAAACGCTTGGGCAACTGCGCAACCTGGGAAACACGGTGCTGGTGGTGGAACACGACGAAGACACGATCCTGCGCGCCGACTACGTTATCGACCTGGGACCGGGGGCGGGCCGGCTAGGCGGGC
Source organism: Acidobacteriota bacterium (assembly GCA_016871155.1). Classification (GTDB taxonomy): domain Bacteria; phylum Acidobacteriota; class Terriglobia; order Bryobacterales; family Bryobacteraceae. Next base: position 47,988 of record VFZO01000007.1, read on the forward strand.
ATGTCGTAGCCAGCGGCGCGCCGAAGCAGATTGCCCGGGCCAAGGATTCGCTGACGGGCCAGTACATGACCGGCAAGCGCTCCATCGCCGTGCCAGCCGCGCGCCGGTCTGGGAACGGAAAGTCGATTCTCGTGGAGGGCGCCACAGAACACAATCTCCGCGAGGTGAACGCCAGCTTTCCGCTGGGCACAATGACGGTCGTGACGGGCGTGAGCGGCAGCGGCAAATCGACGCTGGTGAACGACATTCTCTACCGGGCGCTGGCCCGGGAGATCTATGGCTCACGCGCCGAACCCGGAGCGCATAAGCGTATGAAGGGCATCGAGCAGATCGACAAGGTCATCGAGATCGATCAATCGCCGATCGGGCGCACGCCGCGCTCCAACCCGGCGACCTATACTGGAACGTTTTCGCCGATCCGCGATCTGTTCGCCATGCTGCCGGAGTCCCGCGAACGCGGTTACAAGGCGGGACGCTTTAGCTTCAACGTGAAGGGCGGGCGCTGCGAGGCGTGCCAGGGCGACGGCCTCAAGCGCATTGAGATGAACTTCCTGCCCGATGTCTACGTCACCTGCGACGTATGCCGGTCGCGCCGCTACAACGTGGAGACGCTGGCGGTGAAGTATAAGGGCTACTCCATCGCCGACATCCTAGAAGCCACCGTCGAGCAGGCCTTGAGCATTCTTGAAAACGTTCCGCAACTGCGGCAGAAGCTGGAGACGCTGGTGGACGTCGGCCTCGGCTACATTCATTTGGGCCAGTCCTCCACGACGCTCAGCGGCGGCGAAGCGCAGCGCATCAAGCTCGCCAAGGAGCTTAGCCGGCGCCAGACCGGCAAGACCCTTTACATTCTGGACGAGCCGACGACAGGGCTGCATTTCGAGGATGTGCGGCGGCTGCTGGACGTCATCAACAAGCTGGTTGACCTGGGCAACACCGTCATCGTCATTGAGCACCATCTCGACGTCATCAAGTCCGCCGACTGGGTCATCGACCTGGGTCCGGAAGGCGGCGAGGGCGGCGGCACCATCGTCGCCGCCGGAACGCCAGAACAGATCGCCAAGGTTCGCAAAAGCCACACCGGCCGCGCCTTGGAAAAACTCCTCACCAGGAGCGCCATCGCATGAGCATCTACTCTCTAAAACCTCTCGACTTTCAGGCCCTTCGCACCGTGCCGCTGCACGGGCGCGGGGGCAAGGTCACGCCGGAACTCTTCGCCAAACCCGTGGCCAAGGGCGGCGGGCTCTCCGAGTTCTTCGACCGGCTGCCGCGCATTCTGGCGGCCGATACGCTCCGCGCCGTGGCGGCGCGCATTCTGGAGGCGCGGCGCAAACAGCGTGCCATTCTCTGGGGTATCGGCGGCCACGTCATCAAAGTGGGTTTGGCGCCCGTGCTGCTCGATCTGGCAGACCGCGGATTTCTCACGGGACTCGCCATGAATGGGTCGGCGTCGATTCACGACTATGAGATCGCCGTGGCCGGGCACTCGTCGGAAGACGTGGAGGCCGTGCTGCCGGACGGATCGTTCGGGTCCGCCGAGGAGACTGGCCACGATCTGAACCGGGCGATTCGCGACGCGGCGGGCACGCTGGGCATGGGCGAGGCGGTGTGCCGCTGCATTTCGGAAAAGGCGAACCCGGAGTACGCGGGCGCCAGTCTCCTCTACGGCGCCTACCAGCGCAAACTACCCGTGACCATCCATGTCGCCGTGGGAACGGACACGCCGCACACGCATCCGCTGGCCGACGGCGCGGCGATCGGCGAGGCGACCTATCGCGATTTCCGGCTCTTCAGCAGCATGGTCCGCGGCCTGGACGACGGCGGCGTTTATATTAATCTCGGCTCGGCCGTAATTATGCCGGAGGTTTTTCTGAAGGCGGTCTCGGTGGTTCGCAATCTTGGCTACCCGCTGCGAAACTTCTCGACCGTCAATTTCGATTTTCTTCAGCACTACCGCCCCAGCGTGAACGTGGTGAAACGCCCGCACGCCAACGCCGGCGGCCAGGGCTACGCGCTGACCGGGCATCATGAGATCATGATTCCTCTGCTGGCGGCCATGCTGGTGGAGCAGGATAACGGATGAAGCCAGAGTGGGGATGGAAAGAGGCGCTGGCGTCGGTTGGGCTCATGGGCCCCAGCCTGCTGGCGGGCACCATCCTGGCCTACGCGGCCGGCTATCTGGTTCACGGCAAAGCGCCCAGTTCGCTGCAGTTGGCCGTGCCCAGTCAGGTGTTTTCCTACGCCTGCTGGCTGGTGTGCATCTGGCTTCTCTTTAAGGTCAAAGGTCTTTCGGCGCCCCGGGAATTGGAGCTCGGCTGGCCGGGCGGCCCGGCGGTGCTGCAATACCTGGCGCTCGGACCGGCGCTGACGCTCGGCGTCGGCGTGCTCGGGAACCTGTTGAAGGCCAACGACCTGAACGTCAACCTGATCAAGGACATTCTGGCCGACCCGATCGCCCGGCCCATGCTGCTGCTGTTCGGCGTTACCATCGGCCCGCTGGTGGAGGAGATGCTCTTTCGCGGCATCCTGCTGCCGGTTGCTGCGCGCACGCTGGGTGTCGCCGGTGCGCTGCTGCTTACCTCGGTTCCGTTCGCGCTCATCCATGGGCCGCAGTATTCGTGGAGCTGGCAGCACTTAGTTTTGCTGGTGGGCGTCAGCGTGGCATTCGGCGTGGTGCGGCTGCGCTCGGGCTCGACAATGGCGTCGACACTCACGCACGGCGCGTACAATTTGATGATGTTCGCCGGCTATTTCATTACCCATAAGGATCCTCAGCTTTAAACATGGTCGAAACGATTGAATGGACGCCGGCTGGCGTCGTAATGATTGACCAGACGCGGCTGCCCCGCGAAACGGTCTTTGTCACTTGCACGGACTATTTGCAGGTGGCCGATGCAATCCGCACGATGATCATCCGCGGCGCGCCGGCTATCGGCGTGGCGGCGGCGATGGGGGTGGCCATCGGCGTGGCGAAGTCCGCCGATCCGGACGCCGATTTCGAGCGGATCTGCGAGACGCTGGCCGCCACGCGGCCCACGGCGGTGAACCTGTTCTGGGGCATCGAACGAATGCGGCGGCTGTGGGCGGGCTTGCACGGCAAGCCTGCGGTGGAAAAGGTGGCGGCCGCGGTGCGGGAGGCGATCCTGGTTCGCGAAGAGGACATCGCCATCTGCAAGCGCATCGGCGCGCACGGAGCGGATCTGGTGCCGGACGGCAAGACGGTGCTGACGCACTGTAACGCGGGCGCGCTGGCGACGGCCGGGTACGGTACGGCGCTCGGCGTGATCCGGGCGGCGGTGGAGAAGGGCAAGAAGATCGACGTGTTCGCCGACGAGACCCGGCCGTTTTTGCAAGGCGCACGGCTGACCGCCTGGGAGCTGCAGCAGGACGGCATCTCGACGACCTTGATCACCGATAACATGGCTGGGCACTTCCTGCGCTCCGGCCGCATCGGCTGCGTGGTGGTGGGCGCCGACCGCATCGCCGGCAACGGCGACGTGGCGAACAAAATCGGCACCTACTCGGTGGCGGTGCTGGCCAAGGAGAACGGAATCCCGTTCTATGTCGCGGCACCCATCTCGACCTTGGACCTGACGCTCGAAAGCGGCGAACAGATACCGATCGAGGAGCGCGCGGCCGATGAGGTGACCAGCGTTTTCGGCGTGCCGATCGCGCCAGAGGGTATCGCCGCCCGCCATCCGGCCTTCGATGTGACGCCGAACCGCTATGTGTCGGCCATTATTACGGAACGCGGCTTGGCGCGGGCACCGTTCGCCGAAAGCCTGCGTGCGTTGAGCCTACTCGAGGACCGGTAGCTTCGCCAGCAGGCGCAGCACCAGCAGATCGGACGACTGATAGGTCGTCATGCCGACGTTATTCATTTCATCTTCGTTCTGCGCGATGTGTGTGCGGACGAGGTCGCGGAACCGGTCGAGGGAGACACCGAGCGCTTCCGCGGCTTCGGTTTCCGTATAGAACGACTTGGCGGAGGCCCTGGAGGGAAGCGTTGTGATCATTGCATTTCTACCGATTTCAGTGGGGTCAATTGCGATTGTATGGACCTTTTGGGTTTTGCCCAATTGGAGAGAAAGCTTAGATGCCGCCACGCAATGTACTGACGTTGCCTGGTACCGGCAAGATAGGGTAAATACCAGAAGAGACCGGGTAGAAATTACCTTAGTGCGGCTCGAATGCCTTCCTCCACCAGCCGTGCCATGATTTCGTAGCCTTTCTGGTTCGGATGCAGGCCATCCCGGGACGTTCCGTCCATAAGCAGGCCTTTTTCGTCAGCCAACGCCTTGTGATAGTCCACGTAGACGGCACCGGTCCTGGCGGCGTAAGCGCGGAGCCATTCGTTGAGCTTCAGAATATCGGCGGGAGGCCGGCCGGCGGTCTGTTTTCTCTCGGTATAGTCGCTCACCGGCAGCACGGCGCACAACACCACGCGAATGCCGTGCACTTTGGCCAGTTCGGCCATGGCCTGAATGTTCTGGGTGATCTGCGTCAAAGTGGCCGGCCCGGTGTTGCGGGCGATATCGTTGGTGCCGGCGAGCAGCACGAAGGCGGCGGGCTTCAGGTTGATCACGTCGGGGAAGAACCGGACCAGCATTTGCGGCGTGGTCTGCCCGCTGATGCCGCGATTCAGGTACGGCTTGCCGGGGAAGGACTGATCGAGCTTCCAGCCGTCGGTGATCGAATCGCCGTAGAACACTACGCGTCCAGCGGGCGCCGGCTGGGCCTTCAGCTTCTCGTTCTCGGCGTGGTACCGGCCCAGTTGATTCCAATCCTGCAACTGTTCGGTAAACCGCTGGGCGGCCATGGGCAGGCAGCAGCCCGCGCGTGGCGTAGCAAACTCCTCGGAGAGCTGGGCAAACAAGCCGGCGGCGGACAGGAAAAGCGCGGAGATTCGCATCGCCCTCGAACCTAACACAAATTCCTTGATGGGTTTTCCCACGCTTCGGCGCGTGTACAAGTGAGGGCCGAACCGCTAGACGGTTCCCAGGCTCATCATGTCGGAGGCAGCGAGGCCGGCTCAACACCGCCTCGCTTTCCTTTTCTTTCCGATCGGGGGCAGCGGATGTGTCGCCAGATACCTACAGACAAATTAAGCTGCTATTCAATCAGACCATCGAGCTTCCCCCGGCGGAAAGAGAGGAGGCCCTGGCCCAGGTGGATCCATCGCTTCGGACCGAGATCGAGATCCTGATCGCTGAGGCCGAGACCGGCGAGCCGTTTTTGGACCAGCCCATCGTGAGCTGGGAGTTCCGCATGCGGACGCAGTTGGCGGCGATGCGGCATACTACCTCAAGGTGACTCCCGAGCGGTATAGCCAGGTAAAGAGCCTGTTTCAGTTGGTGCTGGAACAGCCCGCCGAGCAGCGGCCCGCGTTCCTGGAACGCGCCTGCGGCGCCGACCGCGACCTGTACGCGCAGGTTCGGGAACTGTTAAAGGCGGACTACACCTCGCAGGATTTCCTCGAAAAACCAGCGATCACCCCGATCTCTAAGGTCCTGGACGAAGTGGCGGCCGAATCCGAGGAGCGAATGCCGGCCACAATCGGCCCCTACGCTCTGCAACGGGCCATCGGCAGCGGAGGCATGGGCGCCGTGTACCTGGGCCACCGGGCGGACCGCTCGTTCAACAAACAGGTGGCGATCAAGATCATCCGCAAAGGGATGGAGACGGACCGCATTTTGCAACGATTCAGGCGCGAACGCCAGATCGTCGCGTCCCTGGACCACCCGAACATCGCCCGGCTGCTGGACGGAGGCGCCACCGCCGACGGGCGGCCCTACTTCGTCATGGAGTATGTCGACGGCATGCCCATCGACGTGTGGTGCGACCAGCGCCGCCTGCCGGTCGAAGCGCGTCTGAAGCTGTTCCTGCAGGTCTGCGACGCCATTCACTATGCCCACCAGAATTTGATCATTCACCGCGACATTAAGCCGGGCAATATCCTGGTGCGCGCCGACGGCAGCGTGAAGCTGCTGGACTTCGGCATCGCCAAGCTGATGAACCCGGACTTGGCCGTGGCGGCCAGCGAAAAGACCGCGACATCGATGCGGCTGATGACGCCGCAGTACGCGAGCCCCGAACAGGTGAAGGGCGAGAGCGTGACGACGGCCAGCGACGTCTACCTTCTGGGTATCGTGCTGTATGAGCTTCTCACCGGCCACCGGCCGTACGACGTGCGCGACGGCGGAACGATGGAGCTGATGCGGGCGGTCTCGCAGGGCGAGCCTCCCAAGCCGAGCGAGGCCGCGTTCCGGGTCAAGGAATCGCTGGAAATGGACGGCTCCCGCAAGGTGACGCGCAATATCAACACGGTGGCGTTCGCACGGAATATTGACGCCTCCAAGCTCGCCACGCGGCTGCAAGGAGACCTGGACGCGATCGCGCTTCGCGCGCTGCGGCGGGCGCCGCAAGAGCGCTACGAATCCGCCGCGCAGATGGCCGAGGATGTTCGCAATCATCTGGCGCGGCTGCCGGTCACGGCGCGCTCGCAATCGGCGGGGTATCGGTTCCGCCTGTTCCTGCGCCGCAACACGGGCATGGCCGCGGCGGCGACGGCGGCCATGGCCGCGCTGATTCTAGTGGCGGTCTTCGCGGTCTATCAGGCCTCCCGGGCGCGCATCGAACGGCAGCGGGCGGAGGCCCGTTTTTCGGAAGTGCGGAAGATGTCGAACACGCTGCTGTTCGACGTGCAGGAGTCGCTGGCGCCCCTGGCGGGCACCACTCCTGCGCGCCGGTTGCTGGTACAAAAATCGCTTGAGTATTTAGGCAATTTAACGAAGGAGTCCGGCGACGACGAAACGCTGCAGCGTGAGTTGGCCGCCGGCTATCTGCGCATCGGGCACTTGCAGGGCAATCCGAACTTCGCCAATCTAGGCGATACGGCGGGCGCGCTGCGAAGCTACAGGCAGGCCGAGGCGATGCAGGAACGGCTGCTCGCGGCCGGCGGAAAGAACGCGGCGCTGCGCAATGAGCTGGCCGGCACTCTGGAATCGTTGGCCGATATGCAGATGATCGCCGGCGACTCGGTGGCGGCGCTCGAAGCTTTGCGAAAAGCGGTGCGGTTCCGGGAAGAGGGTAGTGCCCCGGCGGACGTGCTTGCAGCCAGCCGGCACAATCTGGCCGTGGCGATGTCGTTGACGGGCGCCGGCGCCGAAGCCCGCACCCTGGCCGAGCAGGCGCATCGCGCCACGCTGGAACTTTCCGGTGCCGGCGCGCCGCGCCAACAGGCGCTGAGCCACGGGAAGCTGGCGGCCGTTCTGGACCGGGCCGGGGACCCCGCCGCGGCTATCCGTCATTTCCAAAGCGCCCTGGAAGCACATGAGCGCATGGCCGCGGCCGATCCGCTCAGCGCACGCGCCAAGCGGGACCTTTCGTTCGCGCTCGAGGACCTGGGCGACGCCACGCGGCGGGCCGGCGGCGACGCTTCGGCGCTGTACGGACGGGTACTGCGGCTCCGCCGCGAACTCGCCGTCACCGATCCGCAAAACGTCCAAGCCCGGCGGGATCTGGCCTACGCGCTGCTGAAACAGGGTGCGGCGGAGGATGCACTGGAGTCGTTCCGGCAACTGGCGGCGCTGGACGCCGGCAATGTTCTGGCCAGGCGGGACCTTGCGCTGGCGCACGAAAAACTAGGAAGCGCCCTGCTGCGAGCCTCGAAGCCGGCCGAGGCGATCGGCCAATTCCGTTCGATGCTCGCCGCGGCGCGCGAATGGGCGCAAAAGGACCCGGCCAGTCCGCTGGCCAGCCATATGATCGCTGTAGCCCAAATGAAGTTGGCCGATGCGCTGACCGGGTCCGGCGATCGCGCGACGGCGGTGGACAGCGCACGGGCGGCGATCACGGTGCTCGACACGCTATTGGGGAAAGAGAGCTCCAACCGGCTCTTCCGCAGAGACCGGGCGGTGGCGCAGTGGGTCCTGGGCCGCAGCCTGGGGGATTGCGCCGCGGCGCGTCCGGAGTTCATAAAAGCGAAGGCCCTCTTTGAGGAGTTGGCGAAGCAGGGCCGTCTATTCGGAGAGGATGCCGCGGCCGCGTCCAATATTGATGTGCAGCTGGAAGGCTGTAAGTAGATCCGCCTAAACCAGAAAAATATTACCCCTGTCGTGTAGGAGTACTATAGTTCTGCCGATGTACGTACAAATGCAAACCCCGTTTGTCGGAGCGGCCGCGCTCGCATTGTGTTCCTCGGTAGCTGCGTTGGCGATGCCTATCACCACGCCGCCGGGATTGAATCCGGGAGACACTTATCGATTAATGTTTGTTACGTCCGCTGCTCTTCCAGTTTCGAACTGGTCGATCGTTGAGCTAAACAACTTTGTTCTGGCCGCCGCAAACGCTTCGTCGTCCCTTGCGGCACTCGGAACCACCTGGACGGTGGTCGCACGGACTGTAAATACAAGTGAATTCGACAATTTGGGAGGCCCCGGCGATGCCGCGGTCTACAATTTGGGCGGAGATCAGGTGCAGACCAGCCTGCTTTCGCTCTTAACAACACTGAACGTGGTTAATCCTCTTGTTTACAATGAGTTGGGTGGTGTGAACTCCTCGCCGCTGGTAATGACGGGGATTGGATCCTGCTGTGCCATTGCCGGCCCAATCGGGTCGGCAAATCCGTGGCTCGGAAATACGACACTCTCCGGTATTCGTTGGGCGCACGTATCCGAGTTGAGCGCAAATGGCGCGTACCCCGTGTATGGAATCTCCGGCGTCATCACTGTCCCGGCTGCGCATGGCAGCAACACTGGTGGTGGATCGGGAGGTACGACTGGGACCGGTGGAACTAGTGGTACAGGAGGTACTGGTGGAGCCGGTGGCTCGAGCGAAACTGGCGGCGGATCCGGTGGGACAAGTGGAACTGGCGGGACCGGTGGCACAGGCGGATCAGGCGGCTCAGGCGGAACAGGCGGCTCTAGTGGAACGGGCGGGTCCGGAGGAAGCGGAGGAAACGGTGGGACCGGCGGAACAGGCGGCTCTGGTGGAACGGGCGGATCCGGCGGAAGCGGCGGAACCGGTGGGACTGATCCCGGCCCGGGAAATCTGGGCGCGACCACCGAAACCCCCGAACCGGGCACGATTCTGCTGATGGGCGCGGGCCTCGCCGCTCTGGCCTGGCACAAACGGCGCGAGGCTTAGAAAACTGGGCGCAAACACGGGTTCTTGTTAGAATCGTTAGACGCCCCGCATGTATACGCAAGCTCCGAAAGTACCTGATTTTCCAGCGCTTGAGCGCGAAGTTCTCGCCTTCTGGCGGGAGAAGCGCGTATTCGACAAGCTGCGGGCGCAGAATGCTGGCCGGGAGCGCTTTTCGTTTCTGGACGGACCTATCACCGCGAACAATCCGATGGGCGTCCATCACGCCTGGGGACGGACGCTCAAAGACATTTACCAGCGGTACAACGCGATGTGCGGCCGGGAACTGCGCTACCAAAACGGCTTCGATTGCCAGGGCCTCTGGGTGGAGGTGGAAGTCGAAAAGAGCATGGGTCTCGGCACGAAACGCGACATTCGCGATTTCGGCATCGAGAAGTTCGTCCAGGCCTGCAAGGAGCGTGTGCTGACCTTCGCGGCCAAGCAGACCGAGCAGTCCGTGCGGCTCGGGTATTGGTGCGAATGGGACGATCCTGAGGTGCTCCGCGAATTGCAGGCGGCACTGGCCGCCGGCGATCGCGTTGTGACCTGCACCCTGCCCTCCGGCAAGGTGGAGACGGCGCGGGCCAGCGAGATCGTCCGGAAACTTGGTTCGCCGGAGTACGGCGGGAGCTACTTTACATTCTCCGACGAGAACAACTACACCATCTGGTCGATGCTCAAGAAGTGTCACACCGAAGGGTTCATCTACCGCGGCCACGACGTAATGCCGTGGTGCGGACGCTGCGGGACCGGCCTATCGCAGATGGAGGTCGCCGAGGGCCGTAAGATCACGGCTCACACTTCAGTCTTTGTCCGGTTTCCAATTCGGGGTCAGGACAAAAAGGCACTCCTGGTCTGGACCACTACGCCGTGGACGTTGACCTCAAACGTAGGCGTGGCGGTCAATCCGTCGATGACGTACCTGGAAGTCAGACACAACGAGTGGTCGTACTTCGTGGGCAAGGGGAATTTCGAGCGCGACCGCGTGCAGGACCTGCAAGTGGAAGGCAAGCACGAAACCCACAAACTGCCTTCGATCCGCACGATTCTCAAGGGCACCGGCACCGTGGAGATCGTTCGCGAACTGCCGGGTTCGGAGCTGATCGGACTGACCTATGACGGTCCGTTCGACGAACTGGACGCGCAGAACCGCCCCAACGGCGTTTTTCCGTACGGCGAACACGGCGGCGGCCTGTCCGCCCGCCAGGCGCATCGTGTGATCGGCTGGGATGAGGTCAGCGAGTTCGAGGGCGCCGGCCTGGTCCACATCGCGCCGGGTTGCGGCGCCGAGGACCAGGAGCTGGGCAAGCACGAGAACCTTCCGTTCATCGCGCCGCTCGACGAAGCAGCGGTCTTTACCTCCGAGTTCGGCCCTTTCACGGGGAAACGGGCCAGCGACGTGGCCGATGAAGTCGTGGCGGCGCTGAAGGCAACCGGCTTTCTGGTGGCTCGCGAAAAATATCCGCACGTCTACCCGCACTGCTGGCGCTGCAAAGAGGAATTGGTCTTCCGGCCCGTCGACGAGTGGTTCATTCGGATGGACTGGCGCGACCGCATCCAGCGCGCGGTGCCCACCGCACGCTGGATTCCCAGCGAGGGCGAGGCGCGCGAGCAGGATTGGCTCAAGAACATGGGCGACTGGATGATCTCGAAGAAACGCTTCTGGGGCTTGGCCCTGCCCATCTGGGTTTGCGAGGGGTGCGACGAGTTCACCGTGATCGGCGGACGCGAGGAGTTGCGGGAAAAAGCGACGGAGGGCTGGGATGTATTTGAGGGCAACTCGCCGCATCGCCCTTACATTGACGCTGTAAAAATCGCCTGTCCCAAATGCGGCGCCACGGCCCATCGCATCGAGGATGTGGGCAATCCGTGGCTGGACGCGGGTGTGGTCTCCTTTTCCACCCTGCGATTCCGGACGGACCGTGAATATTGGGAGAAGTGGTATCCGGCGGACCTCGTACTGGAGAGTTTTCCCGGCCAATTCCGTAATTGGTTCTATTCCCTGCTGGCCATGGCCGCGATGCTCGACGGGCGCGCGCCGTTCAAGGCACTGCTGGGCCACGCGCTGGTGCGCGACGCGCGCGGCGAGGAGATGCACAAATCGAAAGGCAACTCTATCGCCTTCGACGAAGCGGCCGAAGTGCTCGGCGCCGAAGTGATGCGCTATCTCTACGCCGCGCAGAAGACGGCGCAGAACCTGAACTTCCCCGACCTGAAAAGCACCGGCGCGGCCGGCAGCGGCATCGACGGCGAAACGCGCCGGAAACTGCTGACCTTTTGGAACTGCTATTCCTTCTTTCTCCTGTACGCCGAGACGGAGAAGTGGAAGCCGGCGGGCGAATACTCGCCGGGATCGAACGAACTGGACCGTTGGGTCGTCAGCCGGCTGCAACGGTTCATCGGAACCGCGCATGCCGCGCTGCAGGCCTACGAGCACTACCGGGTCGTCGAAGGCTTTCAGGAGTTCACCGAGGAGTTTTCGAACTGGTACCTGCGCCGGTCGCGGCGGCGGTTCTGGGAGAATGACAACGACGCGTTCGCGACGCTTTATCACGTGCTGCTCACCGTCTGCCAGTTAATGGCACCAGTGTTGCCGTTCCTTACCGAGCACATGTACCAGAACTTGGTGCGCGCCGTCGATCCGGCCGCTCCGGAGTCGATTCACCTGACGCGCTACCCCGCCGCACGCGCCGAGTGGCTGGACGATAGTCTTGAGACCGCCATCGAGACAGTGGTCCGGATCAAAAATCTGGCCCTCAATGCGCGGACGCTGGGAAAGCAAAAGATCCGCCAGCCGCTGGACGCCCTGTACGTCCGCCCGCGCAACGGCGCCGAGCGGGCCGTGCTGGCGGATGCCAACTACGCCGCCCAAGTGTTAGAGGAGGCCAACATCAAGCGTCTGGTGTTGATCGACGACGAACTGGCGCTGGTGAAAGCGACTCTGGCTCCGGACGCCAAGAAGGTGGGTCCCAAGGCCGGAAAGAATCTCAAAGCCATGGCCGCGGACCTGGCGGCCATGGACCCGCGCCCGATTCTCAAGGGCGAGGGCGTTACTCTGTACGACGTGGCGTTGACCAACGAGGAGATCGTAGTGAAGTATGAGCATCCGACGCTGGTCTCCACGGCCGAGGGCGGAACGTTTGTGGCCCTGGAGACACACTTGACGCCGGAACTGGTTGACGAAGGGATCGCCCGCGACTTCAACCGGTTGGTGCAGGACCAGCGGAAGGCGAAGGACTATGACGTATCCCAGCGGATTACGATCCGGTATCGGGCTTCGGCGAACGTCGCCCGCGCCCTGGCCGCGCACGAGGAGTTTCTGAAAAACGAACTGCTGGCGGTGGAGTTGACCCAGGGCGATGCGGCGGACGGCGCGAAACTGAACCTGGCCGGCGAAGAGATCTTCGTAACAACTTCGATAGTCTAAGGAACGATTCAAGGCGCTGGCGCGTTTTGCCGGATAGACGCCATGCGGATCGCGCTCCTCTTCACACTCGCTCTACTGCCCGCCGAGGACGCCCAATCCATAATGGCGAAGGCCGCCGCAAACATGGAGAGCGGCGCCGAAGCCCGGCGCAACTACGTCTACCAGCAGAAGGTGTTCGCCCGCCTGCTGCGAACCGACGGCCAGGTGGCGCGCCAGGAGCGGCGGGTGTACTCGGCGGTTCCAGGCAAGGATCGGACCGCGAAGGAATTGGTGAGCCTGGACGGCGAGTATCACAAGAACAAGAACGAGGTGATCCGCTATACCGGCCCGGAGTTCGAAAAGGGTGGCGTGGACGTGGACGGCGCTCTTGTCGAGAGCTTGATGCGCGATTTCGTCGAGAACAAAAAGTCGCGTGACGGCATTCCTCATTCCCTGTTCCCCTTCCGCGTCGCGGATCTGCCCTACTACCAGTTCCAGTGGCTGGGCGAAGGCCAGCACCAGGGTCGGCGAGTCCTTCGCATCGGCTTCTCGCCGAACAAGAAGACGAAATGCAAGAACGACGAGCACTCCGATTGCCCAATGCCCTGGAAGGGCGAAGCGTTGATCGACGCCGAGGAGTATCAGCCGGTACGGATCGCGACGGACCTGGACTTCAAGATGCCTTGGGGTGTACGTTTCTTTCTGGGAACAAACCTTCGTCAGACGGGATTTTCGGTTACCTATACACGTGTGGCGGAAAACGTCTGGTTCCCCTTCACGTACGGCTCCGAGTTCCGGCTCGACGTCCTGTTCGGGTACAAGCGAGTGGTCACGCTGGCCTTGGATTCGAGCGACTTTAAGCGGACGGAAACCGGAACCACCATCCGGTACGAAGGGGTCGAGCCGCCCGCTACGTTACAATAGTAGCGTTGCCCATGGACGATATCCCTTTGGGAATGGAAGGCGGTACGTCACCGCTGGCCCAGACTTGGCAGCGCGTCCAACTGGCGCGCCATCCCAAACGCCCGCATACTCTCGATTACGTCGAACGGATGGTCACCGGATTCTCTGAAATCCATGGGGACCGCTGTTACGCCGACGATCCGGCGATCGTGACTGGCCCGTGCTTTCTGGACGGACGGCCGGTCATGCTGGTGGGACACCAAAAGGGCCGGGATACGAAGCAAAAGCTGTACCGGAACTTCGGAATGCCGAAACCGGAGGGCTACCGGAAGGCGTTGCGGGCGATGAAAATGGCGTCAAAATTCCAGAGACCGATCGTCGCTTTGCTCGACACCCCAGGCGCCTATCCAGGAATTGACGCCGAGGAGCGCGGGCAGGCCGAGGCGATCGCGGTGAGTCTTCGTGAGATGACGCGGCTGCAGTCGCCGGTGGTTTCGGTGGTAATCGGCGAAGGCGGATCGGGCGGGGCGCTCGCGCTAGGCGTGGCCAACACCGTCTTAATGATGGAGAACTCGATCTACTCCGTGATCAGCCCGGAAAGCTGCGCGGCGATCATCTGGCGCGACGCCGGAAAGGCCGAACTGGCGGCGGACGCCTTGCGCCTGACCTCGCGCGACCTGCTGCAACTGGGACTGATCGATGGCATCATTCCCGAACCGGCCGGCGGCGCCCAGAACGATTGGGACGCGGCGGCGGCCAACCTGAAGGCGGGCGTCCAGGCGGCGCTGGCCAAACTGGAAACCATGACCCCGGCCCAACTCGTGGAACACCGGTATGAGAAATTCCGCAAAATGGGCAACTTCTTCGCCGGATGAACAAGAACACGATCATATTGATCGCCGTCACCGCCATCGGCCTACTGGTGTTAATGGTGTCCTCCACGCTGTCGCTGGGCGGATACAAAGTGGAGATTTGCAAGGAATTTCAGGGCCGCCAGGCGTGCGGCACCGCCGTCGGATCGTCGGAGACCGACGCTATGAATACCGCCACGCAGGTGGCGTGCGCGCAGATTTCGTCCGGGATGACGGAGTCCACGCAATGTCAGGCCGGGAATCCTGTAAAGGTCACCTGGCTCAACCCAAATCCGGCAGTTGGCCCCCGGCCAGCTGGCCGGAAGTGATGGATACTGAACGGGATGAGCGCAATCGAGCGACGGAAAACGGCTCACCCGT
>VFZO01000008.1 GCA_016871155.1 Acidobacteriota bacterium
GCAAAAGCGTATTCGTCAGGTGCAGCGCGATGACGATGGCCCGGCTCAACGAAGCGTCGTTCTCCACCAGTTCCATTTTCACGAGCACCGCGCCGACAAAACCTTCGACCAGGATGAAGAACATCGTCAGGATCGCGGCCTTCCTCGCGCGGCCACTCGTGAACCAGATCATGGCGAGTCCAAAGACCCCGCACAAGGCGCTGGTGATGCGGTGGGTAAATTCGATCACCGTCTTCGTTTGCGGTGCAGCCGGCAGCACTTCGCCGTTGCACAACGGCCAGTGATTTCCGCACCCCGCGCCCGCTCCCGCGATTCGCACCCACGCGCCAAACAGAATGACCGCAATCAGGTAAGCGGCAAATGCCCAAGCGAAACGTTGGTGTTTGCTCAAATTAAGATTTTATCGTGGACTATGCCGGCCACATCCGTGAGCCGGAAGTCGCGTCCGGTGTACCGGTAGGTCAGTTTGTCGTGCTGTAGCCCCAGAATGTGAAGGATCGTCGCGTGCCAGTCGTGAATATGCATGCGATTCTCCTCGGCGTGATAGCCGATCTCGTCAGTCGACCCATACACAAACCCAGGCTTCACGCCGCCGCCGGCCATCCACACCGTGTACCCGTACGGATTGTGATCGCGCCCGTTGCCGCTCTCGCTCACCGGCGTGCGGCCAAACTCGCCCGCCCAAATCACGAGCGTGTCCTTCAACAACCCGCGCGACTTCAGATCCTTCAACAGCCCCGCGATCGGCTTGTCGACTTCCGCCGCGTTCGACGTATGTTTCGCAAACAGATCCACGTGCTGATCCCACTTGACCGGATGCGTGCACTGCACAAACCGCACGCCTTTCTCGCACAACCGCCGCGCCAGCAAACACTGCCAGC
Source organism: Acidobacteriota bacterium (assembly GCA_016871155.1). Taxonomy (GTDB): domain Bacteria; phylum Acidobacteriota; class Terriglobia; order Bryobacterales; family Bryobacteraceae. The sequence continues at coordinate 882 of VFZO01000008.1, forward strand.
CGAAGTCCTCCGTCGTCGGATCGTCGATCCCATACAACTTCTTCGTCGCGTCCGATTCGTTGTCGACCGCGAAGATCTCCGGGGCCTGCGTCTGCATTCGGAACGCCAGTTCGAACGCCTGAATCCGGGCCTCCAGATTCGGGTCCACCGTTCGCAATTCCTGATGCTTGCGGTTGATGTTCTGGATCATGTCGAGCTCGAACCGCTGCTGCTCCGGCGTCAGGCCCTTGTTGAGCAGGTACTGAATCGGCTCGTTCTTAATCTCCTCGACCTTCATGCCGCCGTGGCCGATCGGCGTGCCCTGATACGCTCCCGGCAAAAACGCCGCGCCGTAATTCTTCGCGCCGCCGTGCGATAGAGTCGGCTTGATCGTAATGTAGCCCGGCAGGTCCTGGTTCTCCGTACCCAGGCCGTACACGGTCCACGCGCCCATCGACGGCCGCACAAACGTCGACGATCCCGTAAACATCTGCAACATCGCCGCGCCGTGATCGACCCCGTCGCCCACCAACGACCGGATCACGCACAACTCGTCCACCATCTCGCGCACATGCGGAAAGAGATCGCTGACCGGGATCCCGCTTTGGCCGCCGTTCTTGAACGCCCACGGCGACTTCATCAGCGGACCCGCCTCCTGATCGGCGAACGCCAGCGGCCGCTTGATCGGCAGCGGTTTGCCGTGATCGCGCACCAGCCGCTCCTTCGGATCGAAGGTGTCGATTGACGAGGGTCCGCCGTGCATGAACAGGAAGATCACCCGTTTGGCTCGAGGCGCATAGTGCGGGTTTTTCAGCGATAGAGGACTCGACTGCGCCAGCACATTCGCCAGGCCGATCGTACCTAGGCCGCACGCCGCGTACCGCAGCATGCCGCGCCGCGACACCGGCTGCACGCGCCGCGCAAAAATTTCGCGAATCGGATCGTTGTTAATCGACATAGATGAACTCGTTCGACGCAAACAAAATCCGCGCCAGGCTCTGCCACGCGCTGGACTCTTGCATCTTGGGGAATTGTTTCTGGAACGCCGCGGTGTAACTCATCGCGTTATCGATCTCCGCGGGCCGCGCCGATCGATTCAGAATCTTCAAGTACAACCGCTCCGCGCGGTCTTTCAGCGGCAACCCGGCCGCGTCTTTGGCCACCGCTTCGGCCTGCTCGGCGACGAACTTCGAATTCATCAGGAACAACGCCTGCGGCGCGACGTTGGTCACGATCCGCTTGCCGTTGGCCGTCGTCGCATCGCCGAAATCGAACAGGTTCAACAGCGCCGGCAAATTCGAGCGCCGCAGCGGCAGATACACCGACCGCCTCGTCTGCTCCTCCGGACTAATCGACATGCGGCTATTTGAGCTTTCCGAATCGGTGCCGAAGCCCGTCTGCATCGTGCCGCCCATCGTCATGTCGATCTTGCCGCTGATCGCCAGCATGCCGTCGCGCATCTCTTCAACCAGCAACCGGCGCCGCGGGAACCGCGAAAACAGCCGGTTTTCCGGATCCGCCTTGGCCGCTTCCGCGCTCGGCGCGCTGCTCATTTGATAGGCGTCCGACAACAGAATCTGCCGGTGCAGCTTTTTGATGCTCCAGCCGTCGCGCACAAACTGCGACGCTAGCGCATCGAGCAACTCCGGATGCGTCGGACGCTCACCCATGCGTCCGAAATTATCCGGTGTCCGCACAATCCCTTCGCCAAAATGCCAGTTCCACACGCGGTTCACGATCACCCGCGCCGTCAGCGGATTTGTATCGCTCGCCAGCCAGCCGGCCAGTTCGCGCCGCCCGCCTCCTTGCGTGATGATCGGCCGGTCTTTCCCGGCAACAACCAGCGGAAACGTCTTCGGCGCATCCTCGCCGAGCACATTGTAATCGCCGCGCACAAAAACCTTTGCATTAAAGGGCGTTGACTCCTCGATCCCGCACGCCATATCCGGCTCCGGCGGCAGCTCGTCTTTCAACTTCTTTTGTTCCGCGCGCAACACCGCGAGCTCCTTCTTGCCGGCCTCGGAAGCGATATCGTCGATCGCCTTCGACGCGATCCCGAACGGTCCGGCATCGGCGAACACGTCCCGGAAGAAGCCGTCCTTTTCATCGATCAGCTTCGGCATCTCATACAGCATGTTCTTCTCTGCGAGCTGCTTCCGTTCCCGCACGCGAAAAGCGCTCATCTTCTTCGCCCACGCGGCCAAATTCTCCTTCGCCGACTCCTGCAGCTTCGCGATCGCCGCCGCGTCGTTATCGCCCTTGTGAAACGCATCGAGCCACGGCCGCGGCACTTCGGTCTCGTTGAAATGCGCCACCCATTTTTCGATGACGCGCTCGTTCAGCCCAAGCGTCTTGTCGTAATTCTTCTTCGCGCGCACCGCTCGCGCGGCCAGCATGTAATCGCCGAGCCGTTCGAGCCACTTCTCCTGCACCGCTTGGCGTTCGCGGTCGATGACGATTCCGATATCGATGCCCTTGTTCGCCACCACGCTTTGCGCCGCTTCGTATTTCTCGTACTCCGCCTTCGAAACCAGCGGCGTAAACAGCAGCATCGCCACGTTCGGTTCGGTATCGCGGAATTGCTTAGTCGACGCGAACATCCCCATCATGCCGTAGTAGTCTTTTTGCGTCAGCGGATCGAACTTGTGATCGTGGCACCGCGCGCAGGCGAGCGTCACACCGAGAAACGTCTTCGACAACACATCGATCTGTTCGTCGTAGACATCCAACACCATCTTCTTCTTATCCTGCTGCGCGACCGCCTTCGCTCCGAGAGTGAGAAATCCCGTCGCGATAATCCCTCGCCGGTTCACCGGCTCGCCCGGCGCGGCCGGCATCAAATCGCCCGCCACCTGTTCGCGGACAAATTGATTGAACGGAAGGTCATGATTGAACGCGTCGATTACATAATCGCGGTAGCGCCAGGCGTACGGATAGCGGTGATCCTCGTCGTTGCCCGTCGAATCGGCATAGCGCGCCACATCCAACCAATGACGCCCCCACTTCTCGCCATAACGCGGGCTCGCCAGCAGCCGCTCGACGACTTTTGCATACGCATCCTTCGAACTGTCCGCCAAAAACGCCGCCAGTTCTTTCTCGGAAGGAGGGAGTCCATGCAGATCATAGGTTACGCGGCGCAGCAGTGTTGCGTTGTCGGCGCGCGCCGCGGGCTTTAAATTCTTCGCGGCCAGCGCTTCGCGCAAATACGCATCGATCGACTTTGCCGCCGCCGGTTTCGCTACCGGCTGAAAGGCCCAGAACTTCCATTCGCTATCCGTAAAAGCCGACCCGTGCTTCCGCGTCCCGCTCGGATTCGTCGCCGCATTTGCGGGCCGGGGCCCCGCGCCCGGCCAGGGCGCGCCCATCTTGATCCACTCACGGACCTTGCCGATCTCGTCGTCTTTCAACTTCCCCGTAGGCGGCATCTTCAGCGACCCGTCATAGGTCAAGACCTTCAGGATCAGAGATTGATCCGGCGTCTCGACGTTGACAAGCGAACCGCTGGCGCCGCCGGCGAAAAACGCGTCGCCGGTGGACATGTCAAGGCCCGAGGTCTTGGCCTTGGCATTGTGGCACGTCGTGCATTTCGTGGCGATCAGCGGCCGGATATTCTTTTCGAAGAATTCTGCCTGCGCCGTGGTTTGCGCCTGCATAGCCGCGGACAGCCCGAGAATCAGGAACCGTAGTCTCGACATTTTGCCTCGTACCGAGAAAATACCAAATCTGTATCGTTAACGCAAAGCGGGAACACAGCGGCTAAAATGGTCGGATTGGAAGACTCTGCCGCAATGCGTGAGGCGCTCGCGGAGGCGCGCCTGGCGGCCGCCGGGGGCGAAGTTCCCGTGGGTGCGGTCCTGGTGACCGGCGGGGTGGTTGTGGCGCGGGCGCACAACAGGCCCATCGCCCTGCGCGACCCAACCGCCCACGCCGAAATGCAATTACTTCGATCCGCCGGGCAGGCGCTGGACAACTACCGGCTGGAGGACGCAACGGTGTACGTGACCCTGGAGCCGTGTGTGATGTGCGCCGGCGCGCTGGTACACGCGCGAATCCGCCGTCTTGTTTTCGGCGCGCGCGATCTTCGATTCGGCGGCGTGCGATCGAAGTTTGACCTCGCCGACTCCGCCTTGCTGAACCATCGAATCGAGATTACAGAGGGAGTCCTGGCCGCCGAATGCACGGAGATACTGCAGGAGTTTTTCCGCGCGCGGCGGCCGGCTTAGAAGCGCGCCGTTGTCCGCCGCGGCAGCGTCTCGCCTCGCAGCCACACCAGTAATGGCGCATGCGGCCTCGGTGCGGGCCACGGCATCACAATATTCATCCGCTGGCCATCGGATGCCGGCGCGGGCAGCTCAGCGGCGTCGACCGGCAAATCCGGCGTCCAGCCCGTACGGGCGATGCGCTCCAATTGGCGGCCTTTCAACTGCCCGCGATACCGCTGCGGCCCGGCCTCCTCATCGCTCAGTGTAAAGGCGTCGATGTGCGGCAGTGCGACCACCGTGCCGATCGCCTCTGGCCGGGAGCCGCCCAGCGCCGCCGCGAGTTCGCAACCGCCGCGAATGGCCGGCACTGTGACATAAACGGAACCCGCGCCGATGGGACGCGTCTCCACGCCTTCGATCTTGGCGCCGCCCTGGCAGGCAACCTCCACCTCGCCGCCCCCGCCCTCGAACTGCAGTGAGAAACTCAGCGGCTGCGCCGCGTCAATCTCGTTCGGCCGGCGCTCCACCGGTCCCGCCGGCTGCGCCGCTTTCACCACACTGACAATGCGCGTCCGCGGCGCTTGGATCTCCAGAGCGTTCGTCAGAACGATCGGCTGATTCCGCCCTTCCACGCGCAACTCCAGGCTGGTCCCCGCGGTCGGCTCCACGATCAGCGTCCGCTCCTCGCGCCGCCACTCCGTATGGGCGTTCGCGCTGGCGATGGATTCGATGCGCTCCACACCTTGCCCGCGCAGCACGATGGCCTGCCGCTCACCGCGATACGCCGGCAGAGGCAGCCCTTCCAAAACGGGCGGAGGAAGCTGCATCAATACGGCGAGCGTCGCCCGGCTCCCGCCCCGCTGCGTAAGCGTCAGCTCATAGGGCGCGTGCGCGGCGCCGGTAGTGTCGATCTCCAATTCGGCCGACGCGCCGTCCGGAGCGACGGCGAACGGAATCGCCACTGGCTTGGCCAGTGCATCGCCGGCCTTCTTCCATGCGGCGGCGTCCAGAAAAAAAAGAGGCGCGCCCTCCAGCCGCAGACGGACCGGGCCGTTGCCCATCACAAGCCGGTCGGCTGAGTCCGGGGAGAGCCGGACGTCGCGCAGATCCGGCAGCGCGTGCGTTTCAAGCGCGTTCGGAATTCGCAGCGGCGTCCAGTCCCAATCGGCCTCCAAGGTATACAGCCCCGGCTCCGGAACGTCCGCGATCCGCAGCGACTTCTCCGCGGCCGGCGCCGTCACCTGCACCTCAAACGCCTTGCCCGCCGCATTGACCAATCGCCAGCGATACGCCCTCGCCGCCGCCGCAATCTGTTCGCCGGGCACGTCGAACCGGATGGCGCCTGTCATTCCCGCGGGAGCGTGAGCCAGGCCCGCGGGTGCCAGCACCGGCGGGTCGCCGCCGGGCAGGCGCCGCGCCCACAGAAACCCCAGCCGCGACCGCGGCGCGTCCTTCGCCGCGGCGCAAAGCGTATTGCCGCGCAGCAGCGCCGAACGCAACTCGGTTCGGGGGAACATCATGCCGCGCAGGTTCAGCATCAGCGCCGCGCCTCCGCCTGCCAAGCCGATGTAGTTTCCATAGAACAGCCCCGCCACCGACGACGCCAGCGTCGCCGATTGCTGCCAACGCTGCTTCTGATCCGTGGCCAGCGGATCGTATCCATGCAGCGCCGGATTCAGCGCCCGCAGCATCGCCAGCGTCTGCTGATCCATCGATGCGGACCGGTTCAACGCTGTACCGCCCGGAGTGGAGGCCAGCCCTTTCAACGCCCCGTCGAAGGCGCGATCACCGGTGGAGCCGCTCTCCAACGCTTTCAACAGCAGCTCCGTCTGCGCCGTTTTCTCGCTGTACGCCGCCAGTTGCGAAATCAAGTCGCCGTCCTTCGACACCAGCGTCTTCATGCGGCCGCTGTCGAACCCCTTGGGGCCGAAGGCTACCGCCACCGCGGCGGGGTCCACCGGCAGCGTCCACTGCGCCGGCGCATTCGCTTTCACGGCGTCCAAAACATGCAGCTCCTGTTTCCCCGTCAGCACCAGCAGCGCCGCGCGGGATTTCTCCAGGTCCGCTCCGGAGGCCGTCAAGTGAACCACATCGCCCTGCCGCAAGCGATTCACGCGGTCCAGCGGAATGCGCAGCGCCGAACCCGGCCGCTGCGCCTCCAGTTGCAATTGGGCCACGGCCACACCCGCCGGGCAGGAGGGCGCGGCATAACTGGCGGCTACGGAAACGGCAAGGGGGAGGAGAAACCGCAAACTAACATTCTGACGCGTTTCCGGCCGCGAAAGTTGATATCATCGGCACGAAATGCGGATGTATTTTTTGGCGGTGCTCGCCTTGTGTTTGCGGGCCGGCGATGAGGCGTTGCTTTCCACGCTCGCCACCCATTGCGCGGGCTGCCACGGCGGCGCGGCGCCACAGGGCGGCCTTTCCGTTGCGAGTGTCGACGCGCTCCGCACCGGCGGCAAACGGGGCGCGGCCATCGTGCCGGGCCATGCGGCGCAGTCGGCCCTGGTGGATCACTTGAAAGGGCTGAAGACGCCGCGCATGCCGCTGGGCGGCAAGCCGCTGGACGCCGGTGTCATCGCCTCCATCGAAAAGGCGATCGACGCCATGCCTCCCATCACGGTCTCGCAGGGTCCCCGGCTTTTCCGCGCGCCGCTGCCGGTGAAGGGCGGGCCGGCCTCGATCGACGAATTCGTCCGGGCCGCGCTGGCGAAACAGGGGCTGCGGCCGGCCCCGGAGGCCGGCAGGCGCACCTTGCTGCGGCGGTTGTACTTCGATCTCATCGGCGTGCCGCCTCCGCCGGAAGAGGTGCGCGCGTTTGAGGCCGATACCAGCGAAAACGCCTACGAGAAGCGCATCGACGCGCTGCTGGCCGACAAGCGCTACGGCGAACGCTGGGGCCGCCACTGGCTCGACCTGGTCCGCTACGCCGAATCCGACGGATTCGCCATCGACGGCGAACGCCCCACGGCCTGGCGCTATCGCGACTACGTGATCCGCGCCTTCAATAGCGACAAGCCCTACGACCAGTTCGTGCAGGAGCAACTCGCCGGCGACGAGTATCGCGGTCCCAAGGCCGCGCCGATGGCCGAGCGCCAGGTGGCCCTCGGCTTCCTGCGCTTCGCCCCCTGGGAGGCCGACGCGAATTCGAAGAAGCAACTGCGCCAGGATTTTCTGAACGACATCACCGGCACCGTCGGCTCGGTGTTTCTCGGCATGACCACCGGCTGCGCGCAGTGCCACGACCACAAGTACGATCCCATTCCGCAGAAGGACTACTATCGCCTGCAGGCTTTCTTCGCAGGCACCGCCACGGCGGAGCTGCCTTCGGGCTACGAACCCGTCGAGAACCCCAAGGAGATGAAGCGCCTGCAGCGCGCCCACGACGACGCGGCCGAGCAGGCGCAGGCCGATCTCGACAATCAGCGCGACGCGCTCAAACGCCGCTACATGGACCTGTTTAAGGTCGACGACAAGGACGAAGGCCTGAAGCGGTTCCTGGGCAAGCTGAACACGAAAAACCTCTTCTTCCTGGAGCAGGACCTGCCGCTTATCAAGGAACCCGAATGGAAAGCGCCGCTGCGCGCCTACTTCGACACGCGGGACACCATGCAGCGCGAGCAGGAGCTGGCCCGCCGCTACCAGCCCATCGCCTACGCCGTGCGCGACGTGGCTCCGCCCGCCGCGCCGGACGTTCCGGACACGCATGTTCTGATCGGCGGCGACCTGGCCGCGCGCGGCGAAAAAGTGGAACCTTCGTTCCTCTCCTGCGTGACCGGCAAGAGCGAGCCCGCCGCCATCCCCTACGCCGGCGGCAGCAACGGCCGGCGGCTGGCGCTGGCCGAATGGATCGGCTCCAAGGAAAATCCCTTCACCGCGCGGGTGATGATGAACCGCCTGTGGCAGCATCATTTCGGCGAAGGCATCGTCCGCACGCCCAGCGATTTCGGCAAGAACGGCGAACCGGCCACGCATCCGGAGCTGCTGGACTGGCTCGCCGTGCAGTTCGTCGAAAAGAACTGGAGCGTCAAGGCCATGCACAAGGTCATGCTCCTGTCGGCCACCTACAAACAGGCCAGCGTGCATCCGGAACAGACGCGCCACGCCGCCGCCGACCCCACCAACAAGCTTCTGTGGCGCATGAACTGGCAGCGCCTGGACGCCGAAGTGATTCGCGATTCCATCCTCTCGCTCAGCGGCAGGCTGAACCTTGAGACCGGCGGACCGCCCGTTCTGTTCGATGTCCCGGCCGACGTGGCCCAGGGCTTTGAGTTCTTCAAGTGGTACCCATCGAGCGAGTCGCAACGGTTGCGGCGCAGCGTGTATCTGATGCAGCGGCGCAGCGTCCTGTTCCCGATGTCGGAGACCTTCGACGCGCCAAACTCCAGCACCTCCTGCGCGCGCCGCCAAACCACCATCGTCGCCCCGCAGGCGTTGACGCTGCTGAACGGCGACCTCACCCGCACCGAGTCGAAACACTTCGCCGCGCGCGTGGCGAAGGCGGCCGACCCTCTGGCGGAAGCGTTCTGGCTGGCGCTGGGCCGCGAGCCCTCCGCGCCGGAGCGCGCCTCGGCCGCATCGCTGGCCGGCCGGGGGGAAGAGGGTCTGGCGTCCCTGGGCGCGGTGCTGTTCAACCTGAACGAATTCCTGTTTGTGGAGTAGCGATGATCAACCGGAGACAGTTCGCGTATCAAGGCGTGTTCGGCATCGGCAGCGCGGCGTTGGGCCAACTGCTGGCGGCGGATCAGGGCCGCGGGCCGCACCACGCGGCCAAGGCCGATGCCTGCATCTTCCTCGGCATGTTGGGCGGCGTCAGCCAGGTGGACACCTTCGACCCCAAGCCGAAGCTCAAGGAGCTGGACGGCAAGATCATGGACTGGTCGAAAGAGAAGAAGACCGACCAGCCCAACCTCTTCGCGCGGCCGCGCAAGTTCGTCGCGTCCCCGTTCACGTTCGCGAAATACGGCCAGTGCGGGCGCGAGATCTCGAACCTTCTGCCGGAAACCGCCAAACACGCCGACGAGCTGGCGCTGGTCCGCAGCGTGCAGTCCGATAACGGCAACCATCCGGCGGCCGTGTTTCAGATGAACACCGGCTTTATCATTCCGGGCAATCCGTCGATGGGCGCCTGGATCACCTACGGTCTCGGCACGCGCAACAAAAACCTGCCCGCCTTCGTCGCCATGCCCGATTTCCGCTCCATTCCCTTCAGCGGCGCGCAGCAATGGGGCAGCGGCTACCTGCCCGCCGAGTATCAGGGCATGGTGATGCGCGCGGCCTCGGAACCCGTGCGGGACCTCGCCTCGCCCGCCGCCGTCGAACCCTCCCTTATCGCCGCCGAGCGCGACGTCATGCGCACCCTGAACGCCTCCTTCGGCGAGCGCCGCTCCGACAACGCCGACCTGCAGGCCCGCATCGACTCCTACGAACTCGCCTACCGCATGCAGATGGAGGTGCCCCGCGTACTCTCCATCGACGCCGAGCCGGAGGCGGTGAAGGAGATGTACGGCCTGAACGATCCCGTCACCGCGTCGTTCGGCCGCCGCTGTCTGATGGCCCGCAAGCTGGTGGAGGCCGGCGTGCGGTTCGTTGAGATCTTCACGCCCTCCCAAAGCTGGGACGCCCACGGCGACATTCTGAAGAACCACGAGAAGAATGCGCGGGAGACCGACAAACCGATCGCCGCTCTGCTCACGGACCTGAAACAGCGCGGCCTGCTGCCCCGCACCCTGGTGGTGTGGATGGGCGAATTCGGCCGGACGCCGGACACCCCGGCCGATCAGCCGGTGGTGGGCCGTGATCACAACACCCGCTGCCAGAGCATGTGGTTCGCCGGCGGCGGCGTGAAGGGCGGCAGCATGGTGGGCGGTACCGACGAGATCGGGCACAAGGCCGTGGAGGACGTCTATCACATGCACGATGTCCACGCGACCATCCTGCATCTGATGGGTTTGAACGACATGCGGCTTACCTACTACTTCGCCGGGCGCAACCGCCGCTTGACGGACCTGGGAGGCCGGACCATCCGGCAGATCCTCTAACCGGCAGCGCGTAGCCGGAGGGCGGCGGGGCGGGCCCGGCGGCCCTTACGTTGCTGTTCGGCCGGCGGCAGCGGCTGCCGCCATTGGGATTGCGGATGCCCCGTATTGAATGGGTTACTGGCGCATTTCGGCGCGGAGTTTTTCGATGGCGGCGCGCACCTCGGCCTCCCAATCCAGCGGCGGGTCCTTGGCCGGGTCGTAGGGCGGCAGGTTGGGGATGGGCACGCTGAGTTCGTTGAGGAGTTTGATGGTCTTGTTGAGGTAGCAGCGATTTACGGAGGGCTCGCCGTCGCCCCAGTAGAATTCATAGGCGATGAGAGCATACCGTTTCGCCTTGTCCAGATCTCCGATCGCCTGCCAGAGCCGGGCGATGAAATAGGAACTGTACGACTGCTGCGCGAGGCGGAGCGCCTCAGCGCGGGCCTCCTCCTGTGAGAGTTGGCCGTCGAGGAACCGGGCGAGGGCCAGGCCGCATTCGCTGGGTCCGTCCAGCAAGCGGCGCTCGCGGGCCATGGCGACAGCGGTCTCGAATCCTTGGACGGCGGCGTGCCAGTTACCTAGCTCCAATTGCCAGTGGCCGCGCAACTCCGCCAGTTTTCGGAGCGCGAAACGGTTGTCGCCCGCTCTCGCGAGGGTCTCGGCCTTGTCGATGTCCTCAGGCCGCAGTTGGCCCCTTCGCAACTGGTGCCAAGCAAAATACCACTCCGTATCGCCCGGGCGATAAATGGCCCGGCTGTACGGAATTGGCAAAGAAGACAGGGCTTCCCAGTGCCGCTCTGCCTCCTGCCAGTTTCCGATCCGCGAGAACTCGTCGAATGTATACAGATGGTTTAGGTAGAGCCATTCGCGATTTTCCGTCAGTTGGGCGACATCGAATATGAGTTCGAACAGGCGCAGGGCCGCCGCTGGCGCTCTCGTGACCGCAGCGTTGCTTAGGCGCAGGCACAACACGGACCAGTTCTGCGCCCGAAGGTCGATCCGAACCAGTGCGCCATAGACCTTCAACGCCATCTCCTGTTCGCCGAGTCTCCTTAATGCGATAGCGGCCCCATTGGCCAAGTAAGCGGCATCACCGGACTCCACGGTGTCCGGCGGCTGCTCCCAGCCCGCCGGAAAATACGGCTTCAAGAGCGCGAGCACCTCGACATACGCCTCTAGGTTAAAGAGCAGTGCATTCGAAAGGCCACGCCAATAGACGTCAGCCGCCGCCTGGAACTTGCCCAGCTTGAGTAGGGTCTGGACTACATAGATCCCGGGCGCGACGTCCTCCAGCGTCTTTGCCTCGTCGTAGGGCGGATGCGGCTGAGCCGAGAAATGATCCACCACGCGCTGGCCGTACTGTTCCTTATCGCCGGAATCCATACCGCCCGAAGCCACGCGGCGGACCACCGGGTGCAGATCCCAGCGACGGCTGGCGTGATCATACTGCACCATCCCGCGTAGCTCCAGATCCCGAATGGCTAGCTTGATATCCGCCTGCGCCAGCGCCGCCAGCGTTTCATAATCCACGGACCCGGAGAGCAGCGCCAGTATGGAAAGGAGCCTCCGGCTGTGCGGCGAGAGCCCATCGAGCGCCGCGTGAAGTATGTTGTTGCGGCGCTGGATCAGGTCCAGTTCGGCCAGGTTCAGGCGCGCGCCATCATTCGCCAGCCAGGCGTCAAAGTCGCCGCGCCGCGGCAGGTAGTTCGCCACCAGACCGGCCACCACGCCGGTCACCAGCGGGTGATTGTCGCAGTTCTCGGTCAGAAACGCCTGCATCTTCGCGGAATCGCCGGTCACCCCGCAGGAGCGCAGCAAGGCCTCCGCATCGGCCGGGCGAAGGCCGGGCAGCGTGATGCGCCGCGCGCCCGCGATGGGTTGACCGGCCTGATTCAACAACACGCGCGGAATCAGGCGGGAGGAGATCAGAACCTTGGATGGCTTCGCTCCGGCCAAAAGGCGCAGCAGCGCGCCATCCTCCTCCCGGATCGTATTGCACGGATTCCGCTCCAAAATCTTGTCCGTTGGCTGGTTGACGTCCTCGTCGGGCACCTCCGCGGCGTCGATGCGGTGGTACGCCACCAGCACCCGCTCCAGCCCGTCCAGCACCAGCAGCCAGGGTTCGGCGTGCAGCTTTTCGACCAATTTTTGAAACAGCTCCGCCGACGGCCGCTCAGCCCATTCTTTCCAATCTGTGCCGGTCATGTAGGCCAGAGCGTGCCGGCAGAAATCCGCCATCACCGCGCCGCGTTCATAGAACGAGTACCAGAAGCGGCCCGCCCAATCCGTTCGCACGCTCGGAGCCTGCTGCGTCGCCCAGTGCCACGTCAACATGCTCTTGCCGGTCCCGCCGATCGCATCGAAGATCAGCAGGTTGGCCGGGTCGGCCGGTTTGGCCCAATCGTTCAACTCCTCGAGCTGCGCCGCCCGGCCAATGAACGCGTGGGAGCCGATATAGTCCGGAACCGCCACGAACGGTTCCCGCGCCGGCGCGGCCGGCGGCGTCTGGACCCGCACCAACGACCGCAGAAACTTCGGCAGATCGTCGTGCTTCTGGCCAAACGAGACCGCCTTGATGTTAAATCCACGCCGGTCGAATTCGGCCTGAAACTCCTCCCGCTGCGACTCGCGCACCAGGCAGAAGTCCCAGTGATTCGCCTGCCGCGCCCGCCCACCATGGGTCTCAAGCAAGAGACCAAAATCGGGGTCGGTAATACCGCTGGTGCCGCAGCCTACGTAGACCCAAACGTTCGTCTTCCAGAACGCCGCCAGATCCTCCCGGTACGCCCCATCGCGGGCGATCCGATCGTACGACCTCCAATCCAGAATCACCGTCTCCGGCCTGCGCCAGTAGCCGTGCAGAAAGACGACCTTGCCCGTATCGCCCTGCCGCTGCGCGCCCAGGATCTCGTCTGTGTCTTTCCAAGTGATGGGCGTGACCCCGCCGCGAAGCAGCAGGCCGTCATAGTTCGTGGTCGCCAGCGTGTAGCCTTGCCTTCGCAGCGCCTCCAGCGCGTCAAGAACGGCCGGTTTCGTCGCTTGGATCGAGCCAACCGTCTCCTTCAGCCAATTGGCAAACTGTTCGTCGCTCATTTTGGAACGCACAGTCTGAGCGGTGGAGATTAGCCAGTGAGTTTCAGGCGCGTCCTCTAGAAACGTCAGCAGCAACTCCGCCTTAGGGTACAAGTTGTGCTCGCGCAACCACTCCAGCCCATGCCGCAACAACCCAACCCACGACGCCTGCTTATGCCCGCCGCTGGCGGCAATCGAGACACCCGTCCCCACGACCAACACGGCCCGGCCGGGTACAAGCGCGCTGCGCAGTTCGTCTTCTGGAGTAGCCACGGAGGTCTCTAGGCGGTTAAGTTCGGGTAGTCTATCACGCCGCTTCCAGCCGCCGCCGTAACGCCTCCAGGTCCTTCCGGTTCGCCCGCCGCACCGCCGCCTGCATAAACGGCGCCACCAGCCGCGAGAACCCCGCCGGCTCGCCGTGGTTCCGCAGCGTCATCCGCGTGCCGTCCGGCACGGCCTCCCAGGTGTAGACCGTCTCCATCGGGAACGGCCCTTCGCTGGTCCGCATCACCAATCGTTGACCGGGGATGTACTCGGCAATCTCATACGTATAGGCCATCCGCTTACCCAGAAACCGCGCCACAAACGCGATTCGCGCGCCAACAGCCACGCCCGGCGGCGACTTCCATTCCACGCTCTGAATATTCTCGTACCAGGCCGGCACGTTGTCCGGGTCGGCCGCGAACGCGGCGACCGCCTCCAGCGGGCGGGCGATCACAATCTCGGTCGTAACGTCGACGTGCATCGCTCCCCATTCTGCCACCCCGCGCTCAGGTCCAGAGCTCGTCCATCGGCAGATAGATCCCGTGCGAGGCGTCCGGCACGTACTCAAACGTCCGGCCGTAGGGGGTCTCCAACTGCTTGGTCCAGTCGATCCCCATCGCCGAATAGACCGTCGCCAGCACATCCTCCGGCCGGTGGTCGCGCTCGTGCGGCCAGCCGAAACTGGTGGTCCGCGCGCCGGTCGCGTCCGTAGCCCCGACAATCTTTCCGCCCTTCACGCCCGCCCCGGCGAACGCGGCGAAGTGCTGCAAATAGTGGTCCCGCCCGCCGGAGGCCGAAACCGCGCCCACCGTGCGGCCAAACTCGCCCACCATCACCACCAGAGTGTCCTTCAACAGGCCGGCGGAGTCGAGATCGCCAAGCAACGCGCTCATCCCGGCGTCGAAAGTCTTTCCAAGCGAGAAGATACTCGTCGCCGCCCCGCCCGTGCCGTAGATATCGTTGTGCATGTCCCAGCCGCCGAGCGAGATCTGAATAAACCGCGTCCCCTGATTTGCCGCCAGCACCTGTTTGGCCACCAGGCAGGCGTTTCCAAACCCGTTGGCCACCCCGGCCACGCCATAGCGCTGCGACTCGGCGGCGGAATAGCGGAACGCGGTGTCCACCGCCGCGTTGAACATCATTCCGTTGGCCGCCGCGTAGAACTTGTCGTAGTCCTCGGCCGGTTTCCCCAGCGGCGACGCCAAACGCAGCGGATCGTCGATCGACTTCAGGAACCGCAGACGCGCGTCGGAGCGGGGTTTTCCATCGGTGTTCGATGTGTTCGGCAAGCCCGTCGTCGCCGGCGTCACTTTGAACGGCGCGTACGAGGCCGGGAAGTAGCCAGGCCCGATCGCGCCATTGGAGTTCAACGCCAGAAAACTCGGGAATACCTGGGAGGCGGTCCGCTCGCGGTCCTTCTCGCTCGCCACCACCGAACCCATATTCGGCGACACGTCGCCCAGCGCCGCCGCCGGGTTGCGCCCAATCTGCGTCCACGTCTGCCCCAGCGAATGCACCAGCGCCCAGGCGCGCATCGACCGCACAATGGCCATCTTGCCCAAGTGATTCGCCAACTGCGGCATGGCGCCCGTGGGCCACAGGACGCCGTTCTTCGTCTCCGCCTTCAAATCGGCGGGCGTCGAGGGGCCCACCTTGCAATCGAACGTGTCGACGTGGCTGGGCGCGCCGCTCATCAGCACGAAGATGCAGTACTTGGCCGTGTTCTTCGTGGTGACGCGCACGCCGCCGGTCTGGCCGGACAGCGGGGCGGTAAGGTACGACGCGCCGACGCCGGCCCCCGCCACCTCAAAAAACCGCCGCCGCGACAGGAACGGCGCCTCGCTGTAGGTGCAATGCCGGCGCGGGTACTTGGCGATGTGCCGCTGCAATTTCTCTTCGTTGAACATGGCTTCCTCCGGGCTCTAGTAGTTAAATATAAAGTCGACTTTGTTGTAGAGCGACCACAACAGATCCTCGGCCTGCGCCGTGCGATTCCCGCTGGTCAACTGCGCCCGCGCCGCCGTCCGCTCGGCCGCCGTCGGCACGCGGGACAACACCGTCAGAAAAAGCGTATCGATTAGATCGTCGTCCGGCTTGTTCAGGTTCCGCGCCAGCAGCAGATTAGAGTTGCCGGTGGCCCGGATGCGCGAAAGTACCAGCGGATCGTTCATCAGCGACAGCGCCTGGGAGATGGACCCGTCGTTGCGGCGCGAATCCTCGTCGCGGTCCCCGCGCAGGAACGCGTCCAGGAAACGCGAAACCGCGCCGCCCCGGTCCGGCGTGCGCAGAGGCTCCGGACTCTTCATGGCCCAGGACTCGTTCGCCGAAAAGCCGGGAAAGTCGCGCTGCAGGTTGTAGCTGGGCGTCAGGCCGGATGACTGCACCAGCGCGTCATGCACCTCCTCACCCCACAGCCGGCGTACGTAGTGGCGGGCGTAGAGCGGCTCCCAATTCGGATCCCACGTGCCTGGATAGCGGCTCGACATCTGGTAGGCCTCCGACATGGCGATCTGCTTCATCAGCTTCTTCAGATCGTGTCCGGAGGCGGTGAAATCGGCGGCCAGTTCGCGCAGCAGCTTCGCATTCGTGGGCTGCAGCGTCCAGTCCGGTTCGGTGGGAGGACTATCCGGATCCAGCCGCGCGGGGTCGAACCCGTCGTTCGGCGTCACCAGCGCGAGGCTGAAGAAATGTTCGAAGACGTAATTCACCGCCGCCATGCCGAACAGCGGATCGGCGACAATGTCCCGCGCCAGCGCCACCCGGTAGTTCGAGCCCGCGGCCGGCCGGTTGCCAGTGAAAATGTAGGACGGAGGCACCGTCGTCTGCGTGCCGATGGGCTGCCGGGCGGGCCGGTTGCCGGTGGTGGTGTTCAGCGCGTAGTCTCGGACCAGACGCGGATCCTGAACAATCGACCAGTAATAAGGGACAAAGCTATCGGACCGGATCGAAGTGCGCGTCATGGCCGTGCGGGAAAAATAGCTGGCCATGCCCCAGGCCTGCGAGCGCGTGGCACGCATCCCCCACACGCTCAGCGTTTCCAAATGCCCGCGCCCGTTGTGGCACAGGATACAGTTCAAATGCCCCAGGCCCAGAAACGTGCGTGCCACATCCACGGCCTGCTGATCGTAGGTGTCCTGAACCGGCACCGCCGGCTGGAAGCTGCCCGGCAGAAAATTCAGTTCGCCGGTCTCGTAGCTATTGGACCCGGTCGCCGAGATGAGTTCGGTAGCCATCGTTGCGTAGGACTTCCCCGTCCGAAGCGACGAAGCGATCCACTGATAAAACGCCGCCACACCATCGCCGTCCCGCCGGATCTGCGTGTTGACGGAATTGTTCTTGAACAGGTCGCCGTAGAACTGCGTCCACTTATCCACCCACTCCGGCTTCGCCAGCAGCTCGTCGATCAAAATCTCGCGCTTGTTCGCCCGCGCGTCCGCCACGAAACTGGTCACCCGCTCCGGTGTGGGAATTCGGCCGGTCAGGTCCAGCGTCACGCGGCGGATGAACTCATAGTCGTCCGTACGCGGCGCGGGCGTCACGCCGCGCTGCTGCAGGACTTCGAAGATATTGCGGTCGATCGTCGCCATCTCGTCCAGTTGAAAGCGGGAATTGGTGCGCGTCCCGCCCGGCACGAAGTAGCCGCCGCCCAGCCGCGCGATGACGCCACCAGTGGTCTCCGAGATTCGGCCAACCCGCCGGCCATACTTCCCGCCCTCGACGATGCGATCATGCTGAGAGCCGAAGAAAACGCATTCGGTGGCCTCTTGCGCCATTGCCAAAGAGCCGAATAGAAGTAAGGACCGCAACATAAAATGAACTCTCCGTTTACAAATTATCTCTTCCGACCGAAACACGGCGGCGGGAATAGAGTTTCAGAAAATGATTCGCGAACCGGGCCGGGGACCCAACAATGAACAGACGAACCATACTATACCTGCTGACTCTATCGGCGGGAACGGCGTTTTGCCAGAGCCTTTCCAACGCATCTTTAAACGGGCGGTACTTCTTCCGCCACCTGATGATACTCGGAAACGCGGCCGGCGGAGTATCGGAGATGCGAACCGCGTACGGCACAATTACGTTCAACGGCTCGGGCGGCTACTCCGTCGCCGGCTCGCAGATTGTCGGCGCCGGCGCGCCGGCCGCCTTCAACGCCAACGGCACCTACACGGTCAAGGCCACCGGCTATGTTGCGCTCGCAAATCCGCAACGCGCGGGCGTCGAAATCAATGCCGGCCTTGGGCAAGGGGGGCTGGTGGGCGCGTCCACGGAAGGCGCGGGCGGAGTCTATGACCTCTTCGCCGCCGTGCAGGCCCCGGCCGGCGGCCAAAGCAACGCCTCGTTGAACGGAGCGTATCTCGTTTCCGCTCTAGAGTTTCCGAACGGTTCGGCGGCGCAGATGCGCAACGCCTGGTTCCGCATGGCGGCCTCCGGCGCCGGCTCGGCGGGCAACCTGACCGTATCGGGAAAATCGGCTAACACCGGCGACCGCGTGGCCAACTCCACGGTGACCGCCGCAGCCTATACCGTCTCAGCCGATGGCTCCGGCTCGCTCACTCTGCCTGGGTCCGGCCTGCTGAACGGAACGCGGTCGCTCTGGGTCTCGGCCGACGGCAACCTGGTACTGTTCGGCTCCACCTCCGGCGGCGGCCACGATCTCTGGGTCGGCTCCAAAGTCTTCGCCGGCGCCACGTCGGCCACCTCCTTCAGCAATCTGCATTTTCGCGCCGGCCTGCGCTTTGAAGCCAATAAAGCCGGCTGCTACGCCGGCTCGTCGAACTCCACCGGCAGTGGCAAGCTGGTTTCCAGCCTCCGGGTGCGTCAGCCGGAGGGTGTCCTGGACCTGACCGGCGCAAACAGCTACTCGCTGGCTCCGGATTCACTCGGCACGCTGGAGCTGGGGCGGCTGGCCCTCGGCTTCGCCAGCAACTCGTTCCACACCAATGGCGTATCCACGGTCGATTCCAATAACTACGAGCTCAGCTTCGGCATCCGCGCCGCCGCACCATCCGGCACCGGAATTTTCGTCAGCCCGCAAGGGGTGCTCAACGCGGGCAGCTTCGCTCCGGTCGGCGCTCCGCTCTCGCCGGGGGGCTTCTTCACGCTGTTCGGCTCCGGCCTGGCCGGCGCCACGACGGTGGCGGAACGCCTTCCCTTCCCTACGACTCTCGGCGGCGTGCAGGTCCTGGTCAACAATACGCCCGCGCCGCTGTATTTCACCGCGCCCACGCAAATCAGCGCACTTGTGCCCTTCGCCGCGTCCGGCTCCTCCGCCTCCATCGTTATCGTCAACGGCGCGCAGCGTTCGTCCCCGATTGAGGTCCCGCTGGCCCGCACCTCGCCCGGCATCTTCACCGTCCCCCCGGCCGGCACCGGCCCCGCCGCGCTGCTCCATGCCGATTTCACGCTAGTCTCGGCCGCCTCGCCCGCCCGGCGCGGCGAGACGATTCTACTATTCCTCACCGGTCTAGGCGCGGTCACTCCGCCCGTCCCCGACGGTGCGGCCGCTTCCGGTGCGCCGCTCAGTAACGTCAATGCCGAGGTGAAGGTCTATGTCGGCGGCCGGCTGGCCACCGTAGTCTTCAAAGGTCTGGCGCCCAACCTTGCCGGCCTCTATCAGATCAACTTCACTGTCCCAGCTTCCGCGCCCACCGGTTCGGCGCTGCCCTTAGCCATCGAGACGCCGGACGCGTTTCACGACATGGCCGACATCGCCGTCGCCAACTGACGCCTATCGGAATCCGAACGCGGCGATCGGTACGCCCAGCGTGCGCGGGTCTCCGTTTGTTGGACGGAACGGCGGCTCCACGCGGAATTCCACATCCACCATCTCGTCCTTGGCCGCCGGCGGAACGGCGAAGTAGTCCGTCAGCCAGCCGTTCTCCGTATACACGGGCTTGCCGATCTCAACGCCATTGACGAGGACAGTAAGCGTCGACCTCTTCACAGCCGCGATGTACTGTGGACTTACGTTCACGGTTACCGAAAAGCGCGTTCCGCCGGCCGGTTTGCGCAGCTTCGCCTTGGCCACCGGCGCGATCCAGCGGAAGCGGTCCTCGCCCTGAAACCAGCCTTCGGTCAAGAGCCAGAAAGGCGTCAACCGGCCCAGTTCGATATAAGCCGCGTCGTTGCCCGCCGTGCGCCGCAGTGCCAGCAGATCGCGCTGCGAAGCGCTCCAGCTCAGCACGGCGAGCGTCTTCGCGGCATCTGGCTCCGGCCGCCGTGTGTCTTCGACAAACGTTGCGTTTACCTTGTCGCGATCGAACGCCAGCCGCAGCGCGCCCTCGACGCCCCACCGGCGCATCGAAGCCGGATAGCCGTCGATCAGGATCTGCTCGATGTCCGGCATTTCGCGCGCGACGCCGCGCACCTTCCCAACGTAAATCCGCGTCTCGTCCGCCTCCGCCAGCGCCACGTTGCGCCTGTCGCGCAACGCGAAGTACTGCAGCGGCAGCCACAGCAGCAGCGCGGCGGTCACCCAGCGCCACCGGTCCACCACGGCGGCGAACGCGATACCGAGTCCCGCTAAGGGCAGATAGAGATAGGCGCTAAACAGGCGGCCCGGCACCGCAAACATCGGCCCCAGAAACAGTAGCAACGCGGCCATTCCGAACCAGACGCGTTTGTCCTTCCAGTGCAATAACGGCAGCAGGGCCACAGGCCCTAGTGCAGCACCGTAGAACTGCACCGCCGTCCACAGCGTCGCCGGCGTCAGCCGAATCCCGTAGTCGCCCGCCTGACCCGACTGCATCAGCAGCGCCTGCCCGGCGAACAGCGCGGCCACCGCGCCGTGCGGAATCAAGGCGCGGAACCGCTTCTGCCCGAACCACTGCTCATAAAGCGCAAGCACCAGTGGCACAGCCACGGCCAGTTCCTTGGATTTATACGAGAGAAAGAAAAGGCCCAGGCTCCACCAGCGGTGGCCGCCGGTCCAGCAGAGGATCGACGCCAGCGCGAAGGCGGCGCACAACACGTCAAAAACATACATCGGCTTCCAATAGGCGTCGAACGCCGCCATATGAAATGCGAACAGGACGGTGCCCGCCGCCCGCGCCAGCCACGGTAATTCGAACTTGCCGCAAAGCCGCCACAGCAGGATCGTGTTCAGAAAATGCAAGCCGTGAACCACAGCCATGTACGGCGGGTATTGCAAGTCCGCCCAGCGCCCCATGCACCAGAAAAAAAAGTGGCCAACGGGCCGGAAGTTGGTTGTATAAAACCTCGGCGTGAACAGCCCCTCCACGAACGCGTCGTAGTGGGCGAAGCGCGTCCATGCCAAATTGTCCAGATCGTCGGAGGAGAAATAACCCTTATACGCGCCTTTGCAGGCCACATAGAAGAGCCAGCCCAGCACCGCGAAAAACAGCCGCGTCTTCATTCGGCGTGCAGAAAGTCGAAGTCGCAGCCTTCGTGCGCCTGCGTCACATGGTCGAGAAACAGCTTGCCATAGCCGCGCGTGTAGTGGGGTTCGTGGACTGGCCGCACCGCCAGCCGCCGGGCGATCTCATCGGCGGGCACGTGCAGCGTTAACTCTCTCTTGGCGACGTCGAGCGTGATCCGGTCGCCGGTTTCGACGATCGCCAGCGGGCCGCCAATCGCCGATTCGGGCGAAACATGCAACACCACCGTGCCAAACGAAGTTCCCGACATGCGTGCATCGGAGATTCGAACGCAGTCCGATACTCCCTTCTCCAGCAGCACGCGCGGCATCGGAATGTGCGCCCACTCCGGAAATCCTGGCGCGCCCTTCGGCCCGCCATTCTTCATCACCAGGACCGTGTTCTCGTCGATCGGCAAATCGCTTGAGTCGATCGTGTCGTGCATCTGCTGGTAGTTCTCGAAAACATAGGCCGGACCCGTGTGCTGGCACAGGTGCGGCGAGGCGGCCGTCTGCTTGAACACTGCCCCGTCGGGAGCCAAATTTCCTCGAAGCACCACGGTGCCGCCCTCCGGATGCAGCGGCGTCTCCCGGGCGGCGATCACGTCGCGGTTGTGGCACACGGCCTGGGACACGTTCGCCTCCACCGTCTTTCCGTTCACCGTCACGGCGTCACGATGCAGTTGGGGCAACAGCTCCCGCATCAGGGCCGGCAGCCCGCCGGCATGGAAAAAATCCTCCATCAGGTGCTGGCCGGACGGACGGAGATTGGCCAGAAACGGCGTCTTGCGCGAGATGCGGTCGAAGTCGTCGAGCCGCAGCGGCAAGCCCAGCCGGCGCGCGATCGCCAGCAGATGCACCACCGCGTTCGTCGACCCGCCAATCGCCATGTCCACAGTGATCGCGTTCTCCATCGCCTCCCAGGTCATGATTGACCGCGGCGTCCGCGCCTCCGCCACCAACTCGATCGCTAGCCGCCCGGAGGCCTCCGCCAACGCGGCACGCCGCGAGTCCACGGCCGGAATCGCCGCATTGCCAGGCAGCGTCATCCCCAGCGCCTCCGCCATCGATGCCATTGTCGACGCCGTGCCCATCACCGTGCAGTGCCCGCTTGACCGCACCATGCAGCCCTCAATCTCCTGCAACTCCTCCGGCGAAACCTTGCCGGTCCGGTAGAGATCAAAGATCTTCCGCCCATCGGTGCCGGTGCCAAACGGCTGGTTCTTGTAGTTGCCCGAAAGCGTCGGACCGCCCGTCACAACCACAGCCGGAATGTTCGCCGAAGCCGCGCCCATCAGCATCGCCGGCGTGGTTTTGTCGCAGCCGCACAGAAGCACCACCGCGTCGATTGGATTCGCCCGGATCGACTCCTCCACGTCCATCGCCATCAGGTTACGGAACAGCATCGTCGTCGGCTTCATGAACTGCTCGCCTAGACTGATGACCGGAAACTCCAGCGGAAATCCGCCGGCCTCCCACACCCCGCGCTTCACCGCCTCGGCCAATCCGCGCAGGTGTGCGTTGCAGTTATTCAGCTCACTGAAGGAGTTGCAAATCCCGATCACCGGCTTGCCGAAAAATATCTCGCGCGAAAATCCGATGGACCGCAAGTTCGCCCGGCGCGAAAAGTTGTAGTACTCCTTGCCGTTGAACCAAGTGTAGGAGCGAAGAGCTTTCGGATCGATGGAGGCCATGAACTGGATATTATGACGCAAGGAGGCATATTCACACATGAAGTCGATCGACTGGTCTTATCACCGCCCCGGTTGAACCACCTGCGGCAAAACGCAGGGGTTCCTTGCGAAACACAAAGTGGCCGTAACGGCCGAGCAAAACGCCAAGAAACAGACGATTCCCCGCGAAGAAGCCATTCGCCTCGCCCGTCAATCGGAGGAGATCGTCGCCGCCAAAGGCAAAAACGTAGTGCGGCTGAACTTAAAAAAGCAACAGGCTTCCGACGACGAGATCGCCGCGTTGATCGTCGGTCCCAGCGGCAACCTCCGCGCGCCGAGCTTTCGAGTTGGCAAGCGCCTCGTGGTCGGCTTCGACGAGACGGCGTATAAGGAGGTCCTGGGCGCCTGACACCCGTCTTGAGACGGCAACCCTGGGGACGGACACAGCCTGCATCGCGAGCCTCTTGAACTTCTCCGGTACGCAAGAGGACTCGTTTTCACGCTCGGTTGTTCGGGCAGTCCGTCCCCAACGAGGAGGATCGCCGGGAGGTAAGGCCGGGACGGAGCCAGCGAACGTCCAAGCTCTCCGTCGGAACTACAACCTGGAGAAAAGCAAAATGTCCGTCCGAGCGACAAATTTCAACCTGAGCGGAAACCGGCGGTGGCAATCGCCGGCCCGCAACGCCTTCCGAAATGAATAGAATAGAGACGGTTAAAGATGGCGAACCGGCTCCTGTTCTTTGTGTCCACTGTCGCGTGGGCCGCCACTCCGCCCGTGGAGATCAGCTTCGAGCGCGACGTGCTGTCGCTGCTCACAACCAAGGGCTGCAACGGTTCCTCCTGCCATGGTTCGCCGGCCGGCCAGAACGGATTCAAGCTCTCGCTCTACGGCGCCGACGCCGCCGCCGACCACGCCATGATCACCACCGCGCACAACGGACGGCGCATCGACGGCAAACAACCCGAAAATTCTCTGCTCTTGCGCAAGCCTTCCCTGCAAGTGGCGCACGGCGGCGGGCATCTGCTAACAGCGGCCAGTGACGAGTACCAGATTCTCCTGCAATGGTTGCGCCAAGGTGCAAAGCGCGTGAGCTCGGGCCCGGGCATCGTCTCCATCGAGGTGCAGCCCCGCGAAGCTATCGTCCGGCTCTCGGACGCACCGGTTCAACTAAAGGTCGTCGGAACTCTCTCCGACGGCTCGAAAATCGACCTCACCCGCCAGGTGCGCTACGCCGTCAATGACGAAGGCGTCGTCTCGGCGTCGGCCGAAGGCGTCGTCACAGCGAAAGGTCATGGCCTCACGGTCTTGATGGCGCGCGGAGTCGGCAAGGCGGCCACCGCCCAGTTCATCGTCGCCGGTAAGCCGCCCGCCCCGGCGCCCAACGCCGCCGAGGCTAATTTTATCGACCGGGAAGTGAACGAAAAGCTGCGCCAGGTAGCGATAGAACCGTATCCTCGTTCCAGCGACGCCACCTTCGTCCGGCGCGTGTTCCTAGATCTCATCGGCGTACTGCCCACCGTGGAGGAGACGGGCCGATTCGTGGATTCGACGAGTACCGGCAAGCGGCAAGAACTGATCGACGAACTCCTCAACCGCCCCGAGTACACCAGCCATTGGCTGGTGAAATTCGAAGACTGGTTCCGCAACTCGCAATACTACTCGCAGGGCCGGACCAACGCGAGCTTCAAGCGCTGGCTCGCGGACGCCATTCGCGCCGACAAACCCTACAACCAAACCGTGCGCGAAATGATCACAGCCACGGGCGACACAACCGTACACCCCGCCGGCAACTTCTGGCATCCCGCCATCGACTTCATGCTCAAGACCTTTGAAGTCTCCAAGGCGACGCCCACCGTCACCCGCCTCTTCCTCGGCCAGCGCATCGAGTGCGCCGAATGCCACAACCACCCGCTCGAGAATTTGACGCAGGACGACTTTTACGGCATGGCCGCGTTCCTGGGCCGAATGAAGGTCAAGCACGGCTACGCCCAATACCGCCGCGTCTGGTTCAACACCCGCGACGGAGAAGTGATCCACCCCAACACGAAGCAACCCGTTGCCCCGAAATTTCTGGACGGAACCAAACCCGAAATCTCGGGGGAAAAGGACCGGCGCGAGGTGTTGGCCGACTGGATTCTCGGTCCGCAGGCCCAGCAATTCGCCCGCGCCACGGTGAATCGAATCTGGGCCCAGTACTTCACCGCGGGCATTGTCCATCCCGCCGACGACTTCCGCTCGACCAACATGGCCTCCCATCCGGCGCTGCTCGACCGGCTGGCGGCCGCGTTCATCGAGGGCGGGTATCGTCTCAAACCGGTTCACCGGCTGATTTTGAACTCTGAGACCTACCAGCGCGCCTCCCGCGCGCCCGGCCGCAGCGGCGGAAGCGACCCTCTGGAGCGGGTGCTGTTAGCGCGCTACGAGCCCCGAAAACTGCCCGCCGAAGTGCTGCTCGACGCGCTGGGGCAAGCCACCGGCGTGCCCCAGACCTTCGGTAACTACCCGCCGGGCACCTCTGCCAAGGACCTCGTCGCGACAATCGGCGCGACATATTTCCTGACGACTTTTGGCCTTCCTCGCCGCGACACCATGGAGCCGCGCGCGCAGGATCCGTCCCTCGCCCAGGCGCTGCATCTGATGAACGCCGAAGCTGTCCGCGAAAAGGTCGAGTCCCCCGCGAACGTGCTCTCGGCTCTATTGGAACGAACCATCGACGACCGTCAGGTGACAGCCAGCCTCTACCTGCGCGCCCTCTCCCGGCCTCCGAGCGAGAAGGAATCGACCAACGTCGAGGCGTTCCTCGCCGAAGAGAAAACAGCCGGCCGCGGCCGCCGCCGCGCGTTCGAAAATGTGCTGTGGGCACTACTCAACACCAGGGAGTTTCAAATAAATCAATGAGCGCCCGACGCGAACATCCATCAATGAGCGCTCGCCGCGATTTCCTTCGCATAGGAGGCACGCTGTTCGGCGGCCTCAGCCTCCCTCGCCTGCTCGCTGCTAACGGCCCCGCAAAAAACTGCATCATCTACTTCCTCGAAGGCGGCCCCTGCCAGCACGATAGTTTCGACCCCAAGCCAGACCAGCCCATCGACATTCGCGGCGTATGCAAAACCATCCCGACCGCGATTCCCGGCGTCCATTTCTCTGAGCTCCTTCCGCACTGCGCCAAAAACGCCCGCAAGTTCGCTGTCGTTCGTTCCATGTATTCGAAGGAGGCGATTCACGAGAAGGCCAAGCAGTACATCTTCTCCGGCTCGCGCCCGAATAACGCCTTCAAGCACCCGGTCTTCGGTTCGGTGGTTGCCAGGGAGTTGGGTGCGCGCGGCGGCCTGCCCCCGTTCGTCTGCATCCCCAAGAAGGACATCTCCGCCGACGCCGGTTTCCTAGGTGCGGCCTTTGACCCATTCATCACCGGCGACCCCGGCCGGAAAGAGTTTCGCGTACAAGATCTCGCGTTGCCGAAAAACGTGGCGTTGGAGGAATCCGCCGCGCGCGCCCGTCTCTTGCAGTCGATGGACGAGGATCTTCGCAGCGCTGGAAAGTCGAGGCTCATCGAAGGAATGGATCACTTCTACCAGAAGGCCTTCGACCTCGTCACGTCGGAAGCGGCTCGCAAGGCATTCAACATTGAGGACGAGCCGGCCGCGCTCCGTGACGCTTACGGCCGCAACTCCGCCGGGCAGGGCGCGCTGCTGGCGCGGCGTCTGGTGGAGTCCGGCGTCCGGCTGGCCGCGGTCTTCCAGGGCGGGTACGACTCCCACGTCGGCGTCGAAAAATCAAGCAAGACCGTCTTTCCCGTGTTCGATCAAGCGTTCACCGCGCTGCTCGAGGATCTCGAACAACGCGGCATGCTGGACACCACGCTCGTGCTCGCGATCGGCGAGTTTGGCCGGACGCCCCACATCAATCACTCGGCCGGCCGGGACCATTGGCCCGGCGTGTTCTCCATCGCCGCCGCCGGCGCGGGTATCGCAGGCGGCCAGATCATCGGATCCAGCGACGCGCAGGGCGGCGCGCCCAACGACAGGCCCATCTCCGTCGAGGACCTCGGCGCAACGATCTACAAGAAGCTCGGCATCGACTATCACAAGGAGTACCGGACCATCGGCCGCCCCGTCCGGATCAACTCTGAAGGCACTCCAATTCGTGAGTTTTTCTAAGATGCACCGGCTCTGGCTCCTGCTCAGTTGCGCCGCCTTCGCCGGCCCCCACCTATCGAGAATCGTGCCGCTCGGTGGCCAGGCCGGTACGACCGTGGAGGTAGAGCTAGCCGGTAAGGAGTTGGACTCGTTTGAGCGCGTCACGTTCGAGGCGAACCAGATCGAGTGGGTAGAGACGCTCAGCGCAACCGCCGAATCTGTGAAGGGCCGGGTTCGAATCGGAAAATCGGCTGCATTGGGACCCTACCGGTTCCGCGCAATTACGTCGAAGGGTCCAAGTAATTCACGGCTCTTCAACGTCCACGAGTTCCCAGGGGTCATGGAACAGGAGCCAAGGCAGACCGTCGAACTCCGGCCGCAGACCATTCATGGATACATGAAGGGCCTGGCCGACCAGGACTTCTTCCAGTTCCAGGCGCGCGCCGGCGAACGTTGGCTCTTCGACGTGCAGTCCATCGAACGCGGCGGCTTTCTGGAGTGTTCCCTGACTCTCACCGATCCGTCCGGGCGAGAGATCGCGTTCAACGAGGATCAGGATGAATTCCTGGAAACGCCGCGCCTCTCGTTCCAGTTTCCCGGAGATGGGATGTACACCCTAAAAGTGGATCAGTACCGCGGCCCGCAGGGGGTCGGCTGCGGCGAGAACTGCGGCTACCAACTGGTGATGTCGCAACTCCCCATAGTGAGTGGCGCGTTTCCGCTGGGAGCGCGCCCGGGCTCCACCTACAAGGTCCGCGTGCATGGCGAGAGCCTGGGCGAGACCACCGGAGCCTATCTGCTGCGGGCCCGCGGCGCGGAGCACTTTCGCCTGACGTTTCCCTTCACCATGCCCGTCGACGGCGCGGACGGAGCCCCTGCCCGCATCGAGGGACGCGTCGTCGCGGCGGCCTCCGTCTCGGCGGATCTGGAATTTTCGATTCCCAGCGGCGCAAAGGAAGGCCTCTGGCGACTCTGGCTTGTGACCAGGGCCGGGACGGTCGATACGATGTCGATCGAAATCCATTCCGGCGAAAACGTTTTCGATGGAGTCCTCGACCGCGTGAAGGAGAACTCCTACAACGTGAGCCTCTCCGCCGGTAAGCCGTTTCACGCCTGGACGCTGGCGGCCCAACTCGGCCTGCCGGCCATCGACACGGTGCTGGAGCTTTGGAGCGCTCGGGGGAAACTCCTGGCTGAGCACGATGACCTCATGACCGGCCAGGGAACGGTTATTGGCAATCCCGACAGCAGCCTCTACTTTCTACCCAAGGAGTCCGGCGCAGCCCGGCTCGTGGTGCGGGACCGGACGAATCGAATCGGTCCGTCGTTCGCCTACCGGCTTCACCTGAACTCGGCTGAACCGGGATTTCAACTGCTGGCGGAGCCCGAGGAACTCGCGATCCGGGCGGGACAGGAGGGTTTTCTGGAGGCGCTGCTCATCAAGGAGCCTGGCTTCGAGAAAGCGGTCGACGTTTGGATTGAAGGACTTCCGGGCGCGAAGGCGCAGTTCCGGGCCGACCAGCACTTCGGACCTTCCGGTGACGGCGACAATATCAATATTCCAATCGTGCGCCTGCCCGTGGCCATTCCCAAGGACGCGCAACCCGGGCCCTTTCCAATCCGGCTGAGGGCGCAAGCCGAGGGCAGAACAGGACCTATCGTCGAAGGCCTGGCGACACTCTGGATCGGTCCGAACGGAAAACGCAACGACACGCGCCGCCCCCTGCCCGCGCCGTCCGTTTACGTCATCCCGTAGCGGACCACCGCCAGTATCCCGGCACGGTCATTTCGGCCTCCTGAGCACGGCCACCCGGGGCGGACGGCCGCCAACAATCCGAACGCGGCGATCCCGAAAAACGTCAATCCAAAATCCTTCACAAGCGTTCCCGAAATCGAATCGGCTGGCGCAATTCCAGAACGTCGCGTGACAAAAACGCCCCGCCAGCGTCTGAATAGGCAGAGGGATCACTGATAAAACAAAGTGACCTCGAAAATCCGCCTTGGGAGAACTCCAGTAGTTATGTTTTCGACATCCTTTCGAACTTTTGCCCTCACGTTAGCCGCGGCTGCGGCATCGGCGCAGCCCCCGGCTCCGCCAGCGCCCGCCGCGCCGCCGGCCCCGCCGGCTCAACAAGTGTTCGCCTTGGCCGGGTCGAGGAGCTTCCTCGGCGTGGGCGTTCGGGAAATCGATGCGGAGAGAGCCAAAGCTCTACAGTTGAAGGAAGAAGCTGGCGTGGAAGTCACGCGAGTCGACGCCGACAGCCCCGCCTCGAAAGCAGGTCTAAAGGAGGGAGACACGGTGCTGGAGTACAACGGCCAGCGCGTGGAGGGGGCCGAACAGTTCGTCCGGCTGGTGCGGGAGACTCCGGTTGGCCGGATGGTCCGGCTGAAGATCGTCCGCGCGGGTGCCACGCAGACCGTCTCACCGGTCCTCGCCGAGCGTAAGGGACCCATTGCAATCGGCCGCGTAGACCGGGATCGCCTGGATCGAGAAATGGCACGGGTGCGGGAAAAGATTCAAGCAATTCCGGAGATTCGGTGGCAGGACATGCCGGCGCCCGTAATGGGTTGGCGTAGCGGGATGCTCGGGATCGAAGGCGAGGGTTTGTCGGATCAACTCGCCACCTTTTTTGGCGTGAAAGAGGGTGTCTTGATCCGTTCGGTCGGCAAGAATACCCCGGCGGAGAAGGCTGGCATCAAGGCCGGCGACGTCATTACGAAGGTGGACGGAACCGTGGTCAAGAGCTCTGGCGAGATCCGGACCGCCCTCCGGAACGCGAAGAGCGCGAGTCCTGTAAAGGTGACCTTGGTCCGGTCAAAGGCCGAAATGGCCCTCGACGTGACGATCGAAGCTCCTGAGCCAGTCAGGCAGCAACGGCGCTCGATTACGGTCACGGCGCCGCAGAACTTCGAGTTCGAGTTCTAGACTCAGAACGATTTCACAACAGCTCGGTGAACCTTGTACAGGAGATCGACCTCACTTTTTGGAAGCCCGAGTTCCGCGGCCGCCTGCTCCGGGCGGTCGCCCCGGCGGGCCCGGCGCAGGACCTGCGTGCGCTGATTCAGATCGATGCCTTGCGAATAATCGACGCCCGCTCGCGCCGGCGCGAAGAGATCCAGCTTCTCCTCGGCAGTCGAAATCCTGGCGGATAGTCTTTCAACCTTCGCGCTCGTGTCGGCGTTGTTGGCGGCGAGACGTACAGTCTCTCCTTCGACGGCATGGATACGCTGATTGAGTTCGGCCTCCGCCCAAGCGAGATCCCGCTTCACGCTGATGAACAAGAAAAGGCAGGCCGAGAGTACGGTTGCCAGCAGCATGCAGTAGAGTAGCGGATAAGTAAGCACGATTTCCATGGAGTCTCCTTCGTTTAGTCGAGTGTTCGCAATCGCTCGGAGCGGCTGACGATCTGTTGAATGCGGACGCCGTAGTTCCCCTCGATTACGACGACTTCGCCGCGAGCGATCACGCAGTTGTTGACGATGACCTCAACCGGCTCGGTAATCGTGCGATTGAGTTCGACGATCGAACCAGTACTGAGCTTGACGACTTCCTTGAGCGGCAGATGAGTGCGCCCGAATGAAACGCTGACAGGCATCTCCACATCGAGAAGCAAATCCATCGAACTTGTGGGAACAGCGGCGGTAGCGGCCGAGGCGCCGCCAGCGCCCGCTACTGCCGCTGCGGCCTGTGGCTGTGCCTGCGCTTCGCCTGCTGGCGCCGCCGCCTCGGCCGGTTCCTCCGGCGGCTTGAGCGACTGCAACAATGCGGCCTCGACCCGAACGAATAGGTCGACGCCTGTCCCAGCCGGATTCTCCAGATGGAGGCATAGGAACGGCGAGTCCATCTTCGTAGGCGGAACTGGCACCTCAGCACCTGACTCAAGCGTGACTTCGCGGCCGGCCACCGACGTCAGGAACCGGGCGAGCCCGGACAACGCTTGCGTCAGCAGTTCCTGGAACGTGGCGCGAATGTCGGTCTCCTCGGCGTCCTCCAGGCCGACCGCAGCCAGTGCCTTGGACCCGACGTTCCGCCACGTTTCATCGGACGCGACCACATAGAGCGCGTTGTCCTTATAGATGTTTAGCTTCTGACGCCAGGAGAAGCTCCCGCCATTACTGTCCGGTAGTTGCGTAGTGGCGACGTTCGCCGGCCAACTCTCACCAATCATGCCCTCCAGGGCTACGCTGAATTGGTCGCCAAGAGTTTCAAGGATCTTTTGTCGAAGGTCGCTCATAGCGGTGTCCCCTTTTACAGACCGCGATCCATCGGCCATCGTTTTTCAAGGTAAGCGCGTAGACGCAGAATCGCCTGTGACTTAAGTTGAGACACCCGGCTTTCGTGCAGTTTCACGACCTTGGCGATCTCGCGGAGCGTGAGTTCCTCGTGGTAGTAGAGGCTCAATACGGTCCGTTCGACGTAGGGCATTTTCTCGATAGCCGCCGCGAGCAATCGCTCCAACTCGGCTCGCTCGACTATGCGCGAGGGCCACAGGTCCTCGCTGTCAG
This sequence comes from Acidobacteriota bacterium, assembly GCA_016871155.1. Classification (GTDB taxonomy): domain Bacteria; phylum Acidobacteriota; class Terriglobia; order Bryobacterales; family Bryobacteraceae. The sequence continues at coordinate 32,119 of VFZO01000008.1, forward strand.
AGACAAAACGCAGAAGGTCGCGCCCCTCCTCCTCCGGAGCATTGCCTTCCAGACTGCCAAGGTTCACGCCCCGCACATCGATTAGCCAGTCGTGATACTCCTCGGTCGATAGCCCCAGTTCGCCCGCGATCTCATCCTCCGACGGAGAGCGATGGTTTCGCTGCTCCAACGCGAGAATCGCCGCTTCGATCATCTTCACACGCTTCCTCTGCTGGCGAGGAGCCCAATCCATGCCCCGCAGGCTATCGAGGATGGCCCCTCGAATCTTGTATTCGGCATACGTCTTCAATTTGACGTTGAGTTTCGGATCGAAATTGTCGATCGCCGAGATCAGGCCGACGATGCCGGTGGATACCAGATCGTCCAGGCTCACGCTGCCTGGAAGCCGCTCATGAATCCGGCGCGCGATGAGGCGGACCTGCGGCAGGTGATCCAGGATGAGTTGTTCCCGGTCGGCTGTGGCTTTGGCACTTGCGGTTTGCGTTTGCATGATGAATTCCCTAGGAGGCGCTCGCTCCCGCCGCGCTGACGCGCGGTGGAGGCAGCGGTAGTTTCTCGTCCGAAGGCTTGAGGATGACCCGCGCCAGCCGCATGGCGTCGGCCGCCTCGATGTCGTCCGGTACGCAGGGGCCTGTCGAACACCACGACAGCGGCAGGGACCGTTGCCGCGCCAGCGCCCACATGGGGCCGAATACGCTGGTCTCATCCATCCGGGTGAAAAGCAGATGGCTTGGGCACAGCCGCTCCAACGCGTCCAGTCGTCTGTTCATGTCCGTCAGCCGGAGTACGGCCGGTACGACCGCGTGGCGCTCGACGGGGTCAACCCCGTTCAAAGCGGCGGCGATCTCGGACTGGGTTTCAGAGTCGTTGTCGGCGGCGCCCGGTGTATCGATCAGGATGACAGCGCGGTGGCTGTTGGCCTGAATCGTTGGCGAGAGACTTGCACCCGATGCCACATGCTCGAACGGGATGCCCATGAGCCGGCAGAGGCGAGCCAGTTGGTCGGCGGCGCCAATGCGCACGCTGTCGGTCGATACGACCAAAGTGTTCAGCCGCCGCGTGACACAGAACCAAAACCCGAGTTTCGCGATGGTGGCGGTCTTACCGGCGCCCGGCGGCCCAACCAGCGCGATTCGCCGCTGGCGCGCCTGCTCCGTTTCCGAAGCCGTCTCGACAGCAGGCAGCAGCGTCACCAATCCGTCGGTCGAAATCGGCCGGCCCTGCAACACTTCTTGTTCCAAACGGAGACGAGCCGCCTCGGAGACCTCCTCGATGAGTTCTCGCGGAACATCGGCTTGCATCAGCCTGCCATGCAATTGGTCGAGAAACGCCTTAGCCGGGCTCACGGCGGCCAAAGCCTTCGGATCGGGCGTTCGCTCCAACGCATCGAGCAAGCTGGACAGATCCCCGCGGAACTGACTCCAGGGTTGCCCGGGCCGGGGCTCGACAACGGCTACGCGAGGCGGAGGCGCCACCGGCTCGGTGATCGCGAACACAACCTCCAGCCGTGGACGGCCGCCTTCAGGTGCCGCCATCGGACGTGTATTGACGAGCATCGCGTCCTCGCCGAGTTCGAGCTTGGCCCTTTGCAGGGCGTCTTCCATGTTGTGTACGAAGTAGGACTTTATTCGCATGCGGTGTTCCTTATCTGGAGCGGCCTCGCTACTGAGCGGCTCCTAACCGGACTGTTCCTTGAGACACGATCTTCACGCCCGGCGGGATCTCGGCGTGCGAGAGCACAGTCAGGTTCGGCAATACGCCTTCCGCCATCTGACGAAGGAAAAACCGGGTGCCGCTACCGGTCAATAGGACTTGTGAGCCCTCGCCTCCAACAACGGAGGTGCGAAGCCGGTCAACAATATCCTGGATTTTCCTAGGAGGCAGATTCGCCGCCGAGTTCGATTCGGTGTGTTCGATCGAAGTTTCGACGGCGGACTCGATCGATGGGTCAACAAGTAACGCGTGGAGCTCGTTGTTTCCGTTCAGGTGCGGACGGACCACCATTCGCCGGATCGCCTGCCGGACATACTCAGTCAGCAACACCGGATTGCGAGTCACCTGGCCGGCCTCGCCCAGTGCCTCCAATACCGAAACGGCATCCCGGATCGAGACCCGTTCGCGAAGCAGGTTTTGCAAAACTCGCTGCACCGTAGCCAAGGGAAGCAATTTGGGAACCAAATCTTCCACCACCTTCGGGTTTTCTTCCGCGACCCGGTCGAGAAGCCGCTTCGCATCCTGCCGCGAATACACTTCGTGCGCGTACTGGCGAATGGTTTCAGCCAGATGGGTCCCGAGAACGCTCACCGAATCGACGACCGTGTAACCCGACTGCCGCGCAGCCTCCGCGTCGCCCGACGGGATCCAGAGCGCTTGAATTCCGAATGCCGGCTCCCGGGTTGGAACGCCTTCCAATTTGGGACAGTCCCGCGTCGCGGCGATCGCCATGTCCATCCCGGACGGCAGTTCGTAGCGCCCGATCTCCACGCCCTTGAGAGTGAGCACGTACTCGCGCGCCTTCAAATTGAGATTGTCCGTAACGCGGATCGACGGTAGGAGATATCCGAGGTCGGTGGCAAGTTGCCGCCGGATGCCGGAGATTCGCCGCAGCAGCGGCGAGTTCGCGCCACCCTCTACGAGCCGGACCAGCCCGAGGCCCACCTCAACCGCAAGCGGGTCGACGCGCAAGAGGGTGTCGAGATTCTCCCGTGCCGGAGCCGGCGCCGCCGCGCCGGCCTTGCCCGCCGCCTCCTCGGCCGTCGCGTTCTGCCGAGTCTTCAGCCGCCAGCCGGCATACCCGGTCGCGCCGCCGAGCGCCAGGAACGGAACCGTGGGCAGCCCTGGAAACAGCGACATCGCACCAAGAACGCCGCCCGCGAGAATCAGCGGTTCCGCCGTGGTGAATATCTGCTTGTGGAATTCGCCGCCCAACCGGTTCTCCGAGCCGGCGCGAGTCACGATCAACGCGCCGCAGACGGAAATCATCAAGGCCGGAATGACAGTGACCAGACCGTCGCCAATTGTCAGAATCGTGTAGGTTTCCAGCGCTCGCCGAAACTCCATACCGTGCTGAAACACACCAATCAGAAATCCTGCGAGAATGTTGATGACCGTGATCAGGATGCTGGCTACGGCGTCGCGTTGAGTGAATCGGGAGGCGCCATCCATCGCGCCATAGAACTCAGCCTCGGACGCGAGCTGTTTTCTGCGTGACCGCGCTTCGGCCTCGTCGATCAGACCGGCGTTCAGGTCGGAATCGATCGACATCTGCTTACCGGGCAAGGCGTCCAACGTGAATCGCGCCGTGACTTCCGAGATCCGGACCGCGCCATGGTTGATGACGACGTACTGAATGGCGATCAGGACCAGAAAGATGACAAGGCCGATGATGTAGTTGCCGCCCACGACGAAGTTCCCGAACGCTTCGATCACACCGCCCGCCGCCGCTGTACCGGAGTTGCCGTTCAGCAGAATCAAGCGGGACGACGAGATGTTCAACGCCAGCCGGAACAGCGTCATCAGCAAAAGCGCCGTCGGAAACACGTTGAACTCCACTGGCCGCGCGATATGGATCGACACGAGCAAAAGGATGACGGAGAGTGTGATATTCGCGCTGATCAGCAGGTCCAGGACGAAGGCTGGGACCGGAGTGATCATGGCCAGCACAATGCCGAGCACGGCTAGCGGAATCACGAGTTCGCGCCAGGAGATGCCGGCAGGTAAAAGTGCCGCGCCGCCGCCCGGCGGATTCTGTTTAGCGGGTTTACGCGCCGGCGCCCTTTCGGGTGCGGCCGGTTGCGGGCTCCCGGTGGCGGTGGGGAGAGCGGGGATGCTGGAGGCTGGGGATGAGATGGGTCAGTGTTTATGCGAAGGCTTGGCCGGGCAACCGGCCGCCGAAGAGACGGAACAGGTAGGCGAGAATTTCAGCGACCGCTTTGTAGAGATGCGGCGGAATCTCTTGTCCAACGTCGGCGGCGGCGTAGAGCGCACGGGCTAGCGGCGGGTTCTCGATGATGGGAATCTCGTGCGTTCGGGCCATTTCGCGGATTCGGCGCGCCAGGTGATTGCGCCCCTTGGCGACGACGCGCGGAGCCGAGGCGGCGCCTAGGTCATAGCGAATAGCGACGGCATAATGGGTCGGGTTGACGATGACCGCGGAAGCCTTCGGAACCTCCGTCATCATGCGCCTCCGTGACATATCGCGTTGCATCCGCCGCACCTTGGCCTTGATCTGCGGATTGCCTTCCACTTCCTTGAACTCGTCGCGGACTTCCTGCTTTGTCATCCTGAGCCGCTTGGTGTACCGCTGATGCTGGCGATACCAGTCGACCAGCCCGAGCAGAAGAAACAGGTACATCGCGCGCTCCAGCAGCTCCCGAACCGACATCCCGACGACGACCGCTCCGCTCCACCACGGCAACATGGAAAGGGCCAGCAGCTCCGGCGCTTGGCGCCAGACCAGCCAGCCGGTAACCCAAAGAAAAAGCGGCAGGAAGAACAAGGACCGGAAGAACTGTCCGATGTTGTGAGTGCCCATCTCCTTCAGCCGCGGCACCGGATTGAGCCGCGCCAGGTCCGGCCCAAGCCTCTTGCTCGCGATGCCGCCGCGTGACACCGCCATCTGTGCCGCGAACGCGGCGAAGCTGAGCCCGAATCCGACCAGCACGAGGTGAGCGAACACCGGCGTCAATTGCCCCCGGAAAAGATCGATGAGCCGGTCCCGGCTCAACTCGGCCGGGTCAAACGCTGCGCGCAGGAGGGCGCGCAGATAGGCGGCGCCGGAACTGAGAAACGGCTGAAAGCTCCAAAGCGTGAGCGCCGCGAATACGATGTACTGAACGGCGCTAACGAACTCCCGCGACGACACAAAGCTGCCGTCCTTGCGGGCACGGTCCAGCCGTCTGGGAGTTGGCTTCTCAGTACGGTTTCCGGAATCGCTCATCGCCGCGGCGCCTCCGAAAGCAGGAATCGAATCGTCTCCAGAGATCGCTCCGCCGGCCGCTGAAGAGCGGACGGGAGGCTCTGCGTGCCAAGGGCGGCGATCAGCACGGCCGCCAGCATCTTCAGCGGGAAGCTAAGGGAAAGCAATTGCAGTTGCGGCTGCATACGGCTGAACAGCGCCAAGGTGACGTCAATAAGCAGGAGCACGGCGGCAACGGGCAGCGCCAGCCGGATCGCGTCCGTGAACAACGGCGGAAATAGCCGTAACAGCGCCAGCGCGTGATCCGGCTTGGCGGCCCACTCCCCGGGCGGCGCGGTCACGACGCCCTGCAGCAGGAACTGGAACAGCAGTGTGTCGAATCCCATGGTGAAGAACAACAACGATCCAGCCAGTGTGAACAGCACCTGCAGGATGGCCGAATCCGCCTCGCTCGCCGGATCGATCGTCGAAGCGTAAGAAAAACCGGCCTGCAGGCCGATGATCTGGCCGCCGAGTTGAAGTCCTTCGAGAATGAGGCCCACGCACAACCCCAGCGCCAGTCCGAGCAGCGCCTCCGACCCGGCCGCAATCAGCATCCCGGGGATTGTGGGAATCGCCGCCGGTTTCGAGAACGGCGTGAGCAGGACGGCAAATAGAACGGCCAGCAAAAGGCGCGGCAACTCAAGCGCGCTTCGGATTCCGGGAATCGGCAGAAACACGAAGAGCGAGGCGGTCCGGCACAGGATCAGCGCGAAGCTGAGGACCGCGTCGATTTGGATCGGGAAGACCGGCGCGCTAGCGTGCATACCGGGACAGGTCTCCGAACAGGAAGATGGTGTACTCCATGAGCCGCGTGAGCATCCAGGGAAGGAAGACAAACAGGCCGCCGAGGAACGCCGCCAGGCGGGGCACCGCGCCAAATGCAGAGTCTTGGATCGACGTCACCGCCTGGATCAAGCTGATTGCGGCACCTGCGACGAAGCCGATCAACAGAAGGGGGAGCGCCAACCAGAACGTCTGCATGAGTGTCTGGCGAACAATTTCTGAAACGGATTCCGGTGTCATGGCTAGTAGAAGGACCGGACAAGTGAACCAACGACGAGATTCCAACCGTCAACCATCACGAACAGCAGGATCTTGAAAGGCGCGGAAACCATCGCTGGCGGAAGCTGAACGATGCCGACGCTGAGTGTAATGGAAGCGACTAGCAGGTCGATAATCAGGAACGGCAGAAACAGCATCGCGCCGATCTGAAACCCGGTCTTAAGCTCGCTCAGCACGTAAGCCGGTAAAAGGATGCGCGGTTCTAGCTCGCCCGCCGTGGCCGGCGCCGTGCTGTGCGAAACCTCGATCAGCATCCGGACATCCTTCTCCCGGACGAAACGGATCAGGAACTTCTGGATCGGCTCAGCCCCTTTCTTCCAGGCCGCCTCCCCTTTCAGTTGCCCTTGTTCATATGGAAGCCAGCCCTTCTCGTAGGACTCCTTCAGCACCGGCTGCATGATGACCATCGTCAAAAACAAGCTCAGCCCGATCATCACCTGATTCGACGGGGCCGACTGCGTGCCAATCGCCTGGCGCAGGAAATGGAGCACCAGCGTAATGCGCAGAAACGGCGTCGCGGACATCAACAGGACCGGCAACAGCGTCAATCCCGTCAGCAACAGGATGATCTGCATCGGCAGGCCGATGGTCCCCGAAGTGAGTGAGATCACCTGTTGCGGCGAGGCCGCCGGCGCTGGCAGTACGGCCGGCGCGGCAGACGCCGCGCCGGCCAAAAACAGAAGAAGGGCTAACCGGCGCACGCGCGAAGGTCCTTTCGGATCGGAACGGCAACCGCTGGCGGAGGCGCGGAGTTCGACGGAAGGCTGACGAGCGAGCACGGCTGCGCACCGGTCGACAACAGAAACTCCTGGTTGTCCCAGCGGACCAGCACCAATTGGCAACCCGGGCTCAAATTGACCCGTTGTTCCACCGCTAGGCGGCGGCCGGCGTTGGAACCCAGGTTGGCGCGGCGAAGCCAGTGCGAAGCAACGGCCAGGCCGCCAACGGCGGCGAGCACCGCGAGAATTTGCAGGGCGAGTTCCATTATTCCTCCAGATTGAAGTCAGTGATGCGGACACCCATCGTCGATTCGATAATCACGATTTCGCCGAAGGCCACCGTTGCGCCGCCGGCGATGACATCGATGTTCTCGCCGGCCGATCGCGTCATCTTGATCACGCTGCCCTTTTCGAGCTTCAGGATCTCCCGAAGACTCATCGTCTTCCGGTCCAGGTCGACGACGATGTCGATCGGAACGTCCGCCATCAGGCCGATCTCTTCAATCACCTTCATGTCTGGTTACCGTTTCAGGTTGATGGTGTCCTGGCTGATCTCATCGACCGTTGTTACGACTCGCGAGTTCGCTTGATAGCCACGCTGCAGAATGATCAAATTGGTGAACTCGCGGGCGATGTCGACCGTGGAGTTCTCGATCGCGCCGCCCAGAATCGTTCCGCGGCCGCCCGTTCCGGGCAACCCGATGGCTGGCAGCGCCGACCGGGCGCTGATTTGGTAGGCGTTGTTGCCAACCGAGATGAGCGATTCCGGATTGCGGACAGAGGCCATGGCAAGCTGGCCTACGCGCACCTGCTGACCGTTAGAATACTGCGCCAGCACCGATCCGTCGTCACCCAGGCCCACGCGGATCAACTGCGCCGCCGGATTTCCATCCTGGGCAATGGCGGAGATCGCCGACGTCTGAGCAAACTGTGTGAGGCGCGGCGATTGGCCGTTATAGAGACTCCACGTCAGGTTGATGTCGGCGGCACCGCTCAGCAGTCCAGGAATATTAAAAGTGGGGAAGGGCCCCGCGGCGGTGGGATTCACTAACTGTCCATTCGCGTTGAAGTTGATCGTGCCCGTCGCCGGAGTAACCGGAGATGCCACGTCGCTGTTCGGAACGCTCATGGAGTACGACCACTCGCCGGCGTTAGCCGTCTTTGTGAAGCTCACGGTCACAACGTGCGAGATGCCAAGCGAGTCGTACACCTCGAGCGAACTCGAGAATGTGTCCGGTGGCGGACCCGCCGTCGCGGCGGCGTTCAGGTTCATATCGAAGGAGAAATTCGTGGTGGAGGCCGCCGGGCGCAGAGTGCCGACGGGGACAATGATGTCGCTGATCGGCAGATTGGTATCGACGGTTCCGCCGATTCCTACCCAGCCCTGAACACGGTCCCGCGTCGCCGTCAACAACGCGCCGTTCTTGTCCACCTGCAGATTGCCGCCGCGCGTATAGATTTGCGCTCCAGAAGTGTTCTTCAAGACCAGAAAGCCGTCTCCCTGGATCGCAGCGTCCAGCGGACCCGTACTCATTTGGATGGCGCCTTGCGAGAATTGGCGGAGCGTGTTCGGCCGGGCCACACCGAATCCGACCTGCGTCTCGCCGAGACCCGCACCCAGCGATTGTGTCACCAGATCGTAGAACGATACGACGCTGGCTTTGAAGCCTGGCGTATTGAGATTGGCAAGATTGTTGCCAACTACGTCGACGGCGGTCGAGTGCGCTCCGAGCGCGGATAGCGCTGTTGAAAATGATGTAAACATAAATTCCTCCGGTTAGTTGCCCTTCGATGCGGGCTGTTTTTCGAGCACTTCGCGAATCACTCCGATGTCCTGCCGCATCCCGAGCAACTGCTCCATCTCCGTGAATTGGGAGAGCTGCGTAAGGAACTCGACACCGTCGGCTGGATTGAGCGGATTCTGATGCCGGATCTGGGCGACCAGAAGTTGCAGGAAGTTCTCCTTGGTCGCAAGGTTGTTGCCTGCGGGACTTGGCCCCTCTGGACGCGCTCCGTTTGTGGCGCTGGACACAGCGGCTGGATTCATTTTGCTATCTCCCGTTTGTGGCCGCCTCGTTCATACGGAAGCGGGGTTGGTTGGATGGTTGGCGGCGGTTGAAGAACTGCTGCTGTTGCCGCTGTTGTTCCTGGCGCCGTTCCTGACGTTCGTCGAACTGACCCGAGGAGCGGTTGTCATTGGATAGCTGCGAGGAGTCTGCGGCGGCGAGTGGACGCTCGATGGGCACCTCGGCCGCTGGCACACCCACGGCCGCTTCTAGCGCGAGTTCCGGCTGCTGTGCAACGAAACCGTCGGCAGCAAGAGACTCAATAAGGGGCTGCATCTGTTCGGCCGGGATCGGGTTCACGGTGTTGTCCCAGGACCGGACGCGGACAGCAACCTGGTCTCCTCGTTGCGTGACCACCAGGCGGAGAGCCGGGTCATCGCTCTGTGGGACCCCGGGCTGACGGAGGTCGACTTGCACGGACGTCACCTGACCGGTTCGCAGGGGCCGGGCAGGTTCGGTTGCCTGAACAGCCTCGACAGGCGCGGGCGCATCGGATGGCGGGGCCGCAGTCGGCGGAGCGGGAGCTTCGACGGGCGCCAACACGTTCCCCTGGGCCTGCTCGGGCGCGGCGGCCTTTTTGATGGCCTTGGGCTCGGGGGCCGGCCTTTCGGACTCTTTCGATGCGGGCTGCGGCTCGGGGCGGGCCTCCTGGTTTGGACCCTCCGTCATTTTCGGGTTGGGATTCTCGCGCCGTTCGCCGTTAGATTCCCCTTGTTTTCCTGAGTTTGCGCCCGCCGCCTGTTCCGGCGAGAGTGCGGGCTCAGCGGCGGCAGAGGGAGCCTTGACCTGTGGTTCCCGGAACTGGGAAGCCTGCCGCTCTACGACCTCAAAGTCCGCAGTCCAGACGCTCTCGCCCTTGTCCTTGGGACCCTTCGTCATTTCCAGGGCGGGCGCCGGGGCGGCGTCCGGATGCGCTATCGCTTGGCGGCCGGACGCCAGTTCCGGCGGGGGCTGGGGAGAGGAGGGGGCCGGAGCCGGTGTCTCGACGGGCTGCGGCACGAAACTGGTCACGGTCCAATGCGCGACGAGCGGCAGAGCCGGAGGCTCCGCGGGGAGTTCGACAGGGATGTCCTCCAGCTCCTCAATCCCTATGTCGAGATCGATCTGAGGGACGATCCCGGGCTCCTCGGCCGACGCGGGGTTTTGTGGAAATAGGCTTGCTCGCAGCGGAAAGATCTGTCGCAGCGGCGTCTCAACGGGCGGGCCCGGGGCTTGTTGTGCCGGCGGAAAACCGGCGTCGACCGGAAGCGCAGCTACCTCCGAAACCGCTTCCACGTTCCAGGCCGCGAGCCATTCCAACTCACGGGTCCCAACGGATCCGGGCGGAGCGGCGGTGGCTGTGGACAGGGAGGCGAAGAGCGGATCGGAGGTGATGGACGCGGCCTGCATCGACGAACTCAATTGCAGTTTCCTGGCCAAAGGAACCGCGCTGAAAATCAACAATATATAGGCGCGGCGGAACGAATCGGTGACGAATTCGTGTCAGTTCGAAACGCGTTGACCATTCCGTGCCGGATTGAAACGCCGAAATTGCGCGATTCGCGCGGAAAGCGGGATTGGCCCGATTCGTGCATTGCATTTCCCGAAGTATGGACGCACTAGGCATCGCAGCGGCAAGCGGACTCCGATCCCGGATGGAGAGTCTCGAGATGATCGCGAATAACATGGCGAACGCGACCACCGCAGGCTTTAAGGCGGACCGCGAGCACTATGGAATTTATTGGTCTCCGGACTCGACCTCGGCGCTTGACGAAGGGCGCGGGGGCGCCGGAGCCTCGCCCACTATCGAACGCAATTGGATCGACTTCGCCCAAGGCGCTTTCTTGAGAACCGGTGCGCCCACGCACGCCGCACTGAGCGGAGACGGGTTTTTCGCCGTCCGGCGCGGCGACGAGACGCTTTTCACTCGCAACGGGGAGATGCAGGTCTCGGCAAATGGCACTCTGGTCAATCTCGAAGGGCTCCCTATGGAAGGCGTCAACGGACAGCCGGTGCGGGTGAACGGCGCTCAACCGATCGAAATCCGGGCCGACGGTTCGGTGATGCAGGAAGGCGCCGCCGTGGGCCAACTGCGCGTAGTCTCATTCTCCAACCGGCAACAGTTGCAAAAAGCCGGCCACACCTACTTTCGATGGCCGGGTGAAACGCGAGACATTAGCGCCTCGCGCGCCCAGGTGGTGCAGGGCGTTTTGGAATCGGCCAATGCGGGACCGGCGGAAGGCGCGGTCCGAATGGTCAACGTTTTACGCCAGTTCGAGGCGCTGCAAAAGGCCCTCCAGCTTGGTACCGAAATGAGCAAACGCCTGCTCGACGACGTGGCGAGGGTCTAAGGAGGCCGGAATGATCAGAGCACTATTCAGCGCGGGAAGCGGTATGTCGGCGCAGCAAACCAACGTCGACAATATCGCGCACAATCTGGCCAACGCCAACACCGTGGGCTTCAAGATGCGCCGGGCCCAGTTTCAGGATCTGCTGTATCAGAACCTTGTGCAGCCGGGCGCCGCCGCCGGTACGCAGACGGTCGTGCCGAGCGGCTTGCAGATTGGCCTTGGCGCGCGCGCCGCATCGAATGAGATCATCTTCACGCAAGGGAGCTTCCTGCAGACGAACAACCCCCTCGACCTTGTGGTGGAAGGCCGGGGATTCTTCCAGGTTCGCAGGCCGACCGGCGAGATCGCCTATACCCGCTCCGGGCAATTTCAGTTAAATCGCGACGGGGTGCTGGTGACCGGGGACGGCGACCCAATCGAGCCTCAGATCACCATACCGGCCGAGGCTCAGTCGGTCACGATCGCCACAGACGGAACGGTGAGTTTCTCCCAGTCCGGCCAGGCGGCGGCGCAGTTGGCCGGACAGATCCAACTGGCATCGTTCGTCAACCCGGCCGGCATGAACATGATCGGCCGCAATCTGTACCTTCCAACCGACGCATCTGGCGAGCCCATTATCGGAAACCCTGGCGGCCAGGAAGGGATCGGATCCCTGCTGCAGGGCTATGTGGAACAGTCCAACGTCAGCGTCGTAGAGGAGTTCATTGGCCTGATTATGAGTCAACGCGCCTACGAAGCGAACTCGAAAGTGGTGAGAGCCGCCGATGAGATGTATCAGCAGATCAATAACATTACTCGCTAGCCTGGCATTGGGGCTGGCCCGCGATTGCGCGGTCGTCGATGGCCCGCGCGTCCGCGCGGCCGACCTGGCCCCGTTGACCAGCGCGTTTGTTGGAGTACCCGGCGACACGGATCTGGGGCCTGCGCCGTCCGGCTCGATGGTGCGGATTTACACGCGGGAGCAGCTCGCCGTTTTGGCGGGAGGGTCCCAAGAGGAGATGCCGGCCGGGTTGTGCGTCGAGCGCCGCAGGGCCGCGATTCCCGAAGACGATTGGCGCGCGTCGGTCGACCGGGTCTTCCGGCCACCGTGCCTGGTTTCGATCGGCCTGAAGGAGTATCCCCGGCACCGGTATCCCGGCGGAGAGCTGGTGTTCTCGGCAGCCGGCCTGGCCGGCTCGAGTGGCGGCATTTGGCTATGGCGAGGGGCGCTGGTCCTGCCCGAAAAAAGCAGCATCCCGGTCTGGGTTCGCGTGACGATTCTGCGGCAAGGCCGGCGGCAGGTTCTGCGGGAGGCCAAGCCGATGGGTTCGGTTCTTGGCGCCGGAGATTTTACGATCGAGGAGGGCAACTTCCCGGTGACCGGCTCCGTGTGCGGCGAGGCGAGCGCGTTCTCCCCCATCGGAATGGTGGCGCGCCGGAATCTGAAGGCCGGGGCGGAGGTGGCTCGCGGGGATGTGCGGCGTCCGCCGGCGGTGAACCGGGGGCAGTCCATCGAAGTCGAGACGGGAGCCGGCAACTCGCGCCTTCGCCTGCAGGCGGTGGCCGAAAACGACGCGGAAGTGGGCCAGCCGGTCCGGATGAAGAGCTCTTGGAACGGATCCCGTCTGGTTGGGCGTGTTACGGCACAGGGAAAGGCGTCGGTGGAGTAGCGTGAAAATCCTATTGCTCTTGCTGATGGCCTGCGTGCCAGTCTGGTGTAAGAAGTCGAAGGAGCCGTGCGCGGCCGGTGTGCCGGCGCGAAAGGACTGTACGCCGCTCGACCAGTATGTGCTGTCGGTTGAGGCCGATGGGGGACGATGGCTTTCCGGCGGCAGTCCGGGTTCGCTGTTCGCCGCCGGGGGCCGGATGGTCGATCTCGGACGCGATTTCCGGGCTGCGTTCGCCGGCGACATTGTGACCGTGCTCGTGAGCGACCGCGCCTCTGCAGTCGCGAGGGGCACAACGAACTCGTCTCGCGCGTCGTCGGCATCGGCGGGAGTCTCGGCGGCGCTTGGGCCGCTGCGCGCCGAAGGACCCTTAGGGAAACTCGCGGGCACGAACTCGGACACCAAACTCCAGGGCCAGGGCGAGACTAGCCGTTCCACCCAACTGACGGCCACGGTGACGGCGGTTGTGGAAAAGGTGCTTCCGAACGGCAATCTTGTTTTGCGCGGCAGTAAGGAGATCGCAGTGAACTCCGAGAGGCAGATCGTCGAGGTGCGAGGGGTGGTCCGGCCGGAGGACTTGCAGGCCGGCAACTCCGTCGCCAGCGACAGGCTTGCCATGCTGGAGGTTCGTGTGAACGGAAAAGGCGTTGTCGGAGACTCGATCCGCCGTCCCAATATTCTCTATCGAATTCTTATGGGAGTGCTTCCATTTTGAAACTAGCTTGGCGTCTGATCCTGATGCTTCTACTTCCGGTGTGCGAGATCTCCGGGGCTGTGACGCGTGTGAAAGAACTGGCCGCCTTGGAAGGGGTCCGGGACAACCAGTTGACCGGTTACGGGCTGGTGGTTGGGCTGAATGGAACAGGCGATAAACGGCAGACAGTTTTCGCGGCGCAAAGCCTGGCGAACATGTTGAACCGCATGGGAGTGGCCGTGAACCCGAACGCGATGCAGGCCAAAAACGTCGCGGCCGTAATGGTAACGGCTACCCTGCCCCCTTTCGCGCAGCCCGGAACGCGGCTGGACGCGACAGTTGGTACGATCGGGGACGCCTCGAACCTGCAGGGCGGACAACTGCTGTTGACGAGCCTGCGTGGGCCGGACGGTCAGGTCTATGCCGTTGCGCAGGGCGCGGTGCTGACAGCGGGTTTTGTGGCGGGCCGCGCAGGTTCATCCCAAACCGTCAACCATCCAACGGCGGGCCGCGTGCCTGCCGGGGCGATTATTGAGCAGGCCCCGCCGTCTGTGATTCCTGAGCATCGAATGCGTTGGCAACTGTTGCGCGCCGACTTCACAACCGCTTCGCGGCTGGCGGCGGCGATCAACGGCCGCTTCGCCGCGAACCGGCCGGCCGTGGCCAAGGCGGTTCACGCGGGTGCCGTGGATGTCGAGGTGCCGGCCGAATGGAAGGCGCGCACCGTGGAATTCGTGGCGGCGATCGAGGCCCTGACGCTCGATTCGGACCGCCGGCAGAGGCTTGTTATCAATGAACGAACTGGCACGATTGTGCTCGGCAAAGACGTTCGGATCGCACCGGTTTCAATCCTGCACGGCAGCTTGGCCGTTGAGGTGCTGACGCGCTTCGACGTTTCGCAGCCTGAACCGCTCTCCGATGGGAAGACCACAGTCACTCCCAATGTGGGGGTTGGAATCAAGGAAGACAACGCCAAGATCGTTCAACTCAAGGAGGGCTCGACCGTTGAGGAACTCGTACGTGGCCTCCAAAAAATCGGCGCGACGCCGCGGGAGGTGATCGCGATCCTCCAGAGCCTGAAGAGCGCGGGTGCGCTGGATGTGGAGATGGAGGTCATTTAAGGAAACCCATGGAAATCACACCCACTCAGCGGACGGCCGGGGAGTTTTCCCACGTCAAGGACAGCCGATCGGCGGCCACCGAGTTTGAGGCAGTGCTGATCGGCCACTTGCTGCAATCCGCGTTTGCGGAGTCCGGCCTTGGCCTGGGCGACACCGACTCGGGGTCGAAGACGATGCTGGACTTTGGACGCGAACATCTATCGCGCGTGATTTCCCAGGGCGGCGGACTCGGTCTGGCGAAGATCGTTGAAACTGGCCTTAAGCGCTAAGCCGCATGGCAGCGGGCTCATTGGCCAGGTCCGGAATCTGGTTCCACGCTTCGGCCAGGGTGACTAGCAGCTTTTCGACCTCGGCGAGGGGGGCATCGGCCTGTTGGATATTCGCTTCGCCGAGGCGGGTGTGCATGTAGACGTAGAGTTCGGCCAAGTTGCCGGCGACGTCGCCGCCGATTTCGCGATCGAGCGAGAGAGTCAGTTCCTGAATGATCGCGCCCGCCTTCGTGATGGCCTCTGAACGTTCCCGAATCTGGCCGGCCGCCAGAGCGGTTCGTGCTGTCCGCACGGCCTGGATCGCGCCCCGGTACAACGCCCGCACCAACTCCAGCGGCGTGGCGCTGAGGATGTCGTAATCTTGTTGATTCTTATAGGCTTGAAGCGACATTTCTGTGGACGGCTTTTCCTTAGAGTTCTCTTCGGTAGAGCAAGGGAAGTTTTGAGTGTTTATGCCAGGCCAATCTGCTCGGCGAGCCTCAAGGTGTATTCCGGGGGTAACTGCCGGATTACCTCTCGTGTCTGCCGGTCAATGATCCGCAACAACGGACGATGCGTATCCCGATCCAATACGAAGGTGAGCTCGTAGTTTTCTCCGAACAGTTCTGTCGCGTTAATCGCTTTGATCGCTTTCACGATCTCCCGGCGTTCTTCCACCTGCTTTTGATCCACTCCAGGATCAGTCACAGGTACCGGGTGGCTCGCTCTTTCGACCGATTTGGTATCCATACCGACCTCCTCCTTCCTTGTAGGGGTTCTGATAATTCTTATCGGGGGCGCCCAGGAAAGTGTGAGAAGAATTTTCCGAGGCCGAGCAGCCTCCGTTCGCTCGGGCCATTTCGTGTTGCGCAGAGCCAACGGTCTGGCTTATCGAAGAGTCCCGGCCACCGTGGTTCGAGACCCATGCTCAATTCATCTTGCGCGAAGATCCGGACGCCGGCGCTCAGCGGATCAGAGATCCCGAGCAGCAGATCGTCCAATCCGTGGCGAATCCGGGCGATCGGCTCCGTGCTCTCAGTGCTTCCACACAGAAGGCGCGCGGGCCAGCCGGACGGAGGCATTTAGGGCGTACCCTACTGCATTTGCTCATAGAGCCAAGTGCGGGCAAAATTCCACTCTCGCTTGACCGTCATCGGGGAGAGTTCCATCAGTTCGCCGACTCCTTCGATCGACAGTCCGGCGAAATAGCGAAGTTCGACAACGCGAGCCTTGCGCGGATCCAAGCTCTCCAGCCGCTCCAACGCGGAGTGGAGATCAAGGTAGTCGATTTCCGCGGAACCGATTATGGCTGTATCTCCCAAAGGCATCACCTCGCCGCTGCGCTTGAGCGCCCGTCTTGCCCGGCTGCGGTCCACGAGGATACGGCGAATGATGCTCGCCGCTGCGCCATAGAAATGTGCCCTGTTCTGAAATTCGATCCGGGAGACCTCGGTCAGCTTCAGGTAGAGTTCGTTGACCAATTCCGTTGCGCTGATGGTCCCGTGTCCGTGGTTGGACTCCCTGTGCAGATAGACGCGGGCAAGCCGGTGCAGCTCCTGATATACCAGCGGGATCAGGTCGCGGAGGGCAGCGCTTTCCCCGCCGCCCCATTTTCGGAGCAGTTCGGTGATCGCTTCCTTCGGAAGCGACTCCTCGTCAGCCATCCCATCAGAGTACTTCCCCCGGACGCTCCTTCACAAGCCGCAGTGCGTGCAGTGCGTTTATGGCGCGCATGCGGTGCGGCACTGCTCGATGGCGGGAGCGATACCGTCGAGGCCCTCCTTTTCCTGATTGGAGATCCCTTCGCGAGATCTTACCGCTGGCAGCAAATCCGCGGCGCGCCGGTAGTGTTCGCAGGCGCCGCAACCTCCGGTGACTTGTCCCAGCCGATGCATCGCCATGATGGTGCGGATCCGGTAAGCTGGCTGGTCAGGCAGCGCCTCCATGGTCTTGCGATAGTTCTCGACGGAGGTCCGAAGGGCCGCGACTGCCTCTTTGCGCCGTCCGCGTTTGCTTTCCAGAACGCCCAGGTCGAAATAGGCAAGGCCGATGCTGCCGAATCGCTCCGGGTCTCCTTGAATGGAAACAACGTGCTCCGGCAGGAGTTCGAGATTCTTCTTCATGGATTCCGCCGCCTGCTCAAGCAGGCCATGCTGCATCTGGTTTTGCGCGAGATAGGCGTAGGCCAGGCGAAGTTGCCGCTTGGTCTTGATGTCCTTCGGATCGTCGCGCCGCTGCAACTCTCCGATCTCAATCGCCTGTTGGAACCGCCTTCTGGATTCTTCCGCTCTTCCGAGCGTGCCTAGGGCCAAGCCGGCATTCATGTGCACCGAGAGGATGTTGAAGCGCGGCACTCGCGATTGGGGCGCTTGGCGGCGGTCGTTTTCGAAGCCCGCGAGCAGCTCGCCGTAGAGGGGAAGCGCTGCCGCCGGGTCGATGTCGATCAGCGCATAGGCTTTCGTGAATAGGGCCTGCCGCAGAGGTGTTTCCAGATTGCCCTGGCGGCCGATGCCGATGGCGCGATCCAGATCCGCGACGGCTCCCTTGAAGTCCTGCTGGTCCATGCGGACTCCGCCGCGTTGCTTGAACGCGTCGGCGGCGGCTTCCATCAGGGCTGTAGGCGGGCGGGGATGCTCCTGCAGGGCCTGCTCCGCGGCGGCAATCGCTTTGTCGTAGTTGGCGAGCGCGGCCTTGATCTCGCCCTGAGACTCCCCCATCAACGAGAACTGCACCTTTCCCATGCGCACGTATCCCTGAATCAGGTCGGCCTGCAGCTCAGCGTTGCCTGACACGTTCTGAGCTAGCGGGTCGAGATAGGCGGTCGATTCCTTGACCAGATACCGGCGCACTTCAGTGGAATTTGGGAGCTTCTCCACACGGTCATGCAAATCGAACATTAACGTCCGCGCGAGTTTTCTGAGGCTATTGAAGCGCTGTTCGGCATGCGCGCGCTGATAGCGAGCCTCGTTCCATTGGACGAGAACCGCTGTGGCAGCGGCGATCAACAGCAGCCCGGCGGCAGCCGCAATGCCGCTCGCGATCCGGTTGCGGAGGACGAGTTTGCGAAACGCGTAGAGCCTCGCCGCAGGCCGGGCGGCGACAGGGCGGCCTTCCAGGAAGCGCCGCACATCCGCGGCAAGTTCCGCCGCTGACGGATAGCGCTCGCCTGGTTCGATGCGCGTAGTTTTCGCAACGATGGCATCGAGCTCGGCGGAACCGCTAGCGGCCGGGGGCACCCCTGTCCGGCATACCGTTTCCAGCACTTCTGAGAGGGTCTTGCCGGCCAACGCGTACGGCCTGCGGCCGGTGAGCCATTCGAACAACACGATGCCCAGCGAGTAGATGTCGGTGGCCGTGCCGCAGGGCTTGCCCTCGATCTGTTCCGGGCTGGCATAGTCCGGTGTAAAGGCCTGCATCACGGTGCGAGTGGCTGGCTCATTGCCGGGATCGATTGTGCGCGCGATGCCGAAGTCGAGCAGCCTGGGTTCGCCCTCGGGATTCACCAGTATGTTCGCGGACTTGATGTCGCGATGCAGCACTAGGTTACGGTGCGCATACTCGACCGCGCCGCAGATCTTCTCAAAAAGAACCAGACGGTCGCGCAGCGGTTGGCGCGCACACCAGGTATCGGAGCGCTCCCCGCGCACGAGTTCCATTGCTAGAAACGGTGACCCGTCTTCAGCGGTTCCGCCATCGAACAGACGCCCGATATGGGGATGCTCGAGCCTGGCCAAAATCTGGCGTTCCTCGCGGAATCGTTCCGCGTTCAGCTTGGACAAGCGCCCGATGGACAGCAATTTGATGGCGACCGTCTGCTCAAACTGCCCATCGGCGCGGTGCGCCGACCAGACCTCTCCCATGCCTCCCTCGCCGAGGCGTCCGGCGAGCACGTAGGGGCCCGCCCTCATGCCGGCGCGGTCGCCATGCAGGCTAGCCGTTCCGGCGACGGGAGGCTCCAGGAAGTCCGCAGCCTCCTGCGCGCGCATCAGGAAGCGATCGACGCGCAAGCGCAATCCGGCGTCGCTGGCGCAGGCTTCGCGAAGAAACGCCTCCCTGTGGTCACCGGACAGTTCCAGGGCCTCGGCGGCGATCGAACTGAACCGGTCCCAGTCCTGTTCGGTCATGCCGCCAATTGTATTCGACTCCAAGTCCGGTCCGCTATGCGCGATTCCACCGGCGCAGGAGAATGGCAAGACCCATCGTCGCGGCGCACAGGCTCCAGGAGGCGGGCTCCGGGACGGCGGCGGCAGGCTCGCCGGTCCACATGTTGTCCACGAGGCTGGGGCCGTTGGCCGTAAAGCCGTCGGGGAGCCCAAAGACGGCGCCAGAACCGTTGAAGGTGAGCGTATTGCCAAACTCCGCGCGCGCAGTCATGTTACCCAGCACTCCCGCCCGCGCCTCCACGAACAATTCCACGGTGACCGGAGTGCCGACAGGAATCGTGAAGGGAAGGGTCGTGAAATTGAGGGAGTGTCCCTGCGGGTTGGTGAAGCTGGACAACGGCCCGGTTTGAGGAAACAGGCTGTTGCCCCGCACTTCGAATCCATCGGGACCTTGAGTCAGAAGGGCCCCCCGCGCAAAGCCATCCACCGCCACGGATACAAAAAGGCTGGCGAAGCCGAGGCCGAAGCCGGTGGCGCCGCCCGACAATCCGCCCGAAAGGTCGAGGATGATCGGGGCGCTGATTGAGGTCACCGGCCCTGTGAACAGATACTCTCCAGAGGCGCGAGCGCCGGCAATCGCCGAATTGTCCAGGCTGCCGATGGCCGATAGCTCAACGGCGGCGGATGCTCCGACACTGCCTAAGTCCGCGGTGGCAGACGCTCGTCCTGTACGGGTGAATCCGAATCCGGTGCTGGAACAGTTCTGTCCTACAGTGATGGGCCCGGATGCGGCCCTCTGGGACTCCGGCACAATGCAGGTCCCAGAGCCGGCCGAAGGCCGGATATTTACGTCGAGTATGGGTGCTCCATAGGCTAACCCGGCGCCGACCCAGCCGGACGCGGCGATCAGCGCTGTTCTTACAGTTGTGGTCAAATTCATATTGCTTCAAGCTCCTGTTCTCTGTGACCTCACATGGGCGGCTTCGCCGTCATGGCGGTACAAGGAAGCTTGGCGTGAAACCGGTGAAAACCAGACAATGTTCTTTTCCGGCCCGTCGCTCGGGTCGCAGAAGGGCGCCCATCCGGCGAACCGTGACTCCTACGGTTAGCAGCCGCCGCGGGCATGTCGAATCAATGGCGAAAGCTTCGATCTGGATGCGCAGCAGATGTTGGGCTTGCAATTGGTCAAAGACTGTCTGAGTACGAAAGACCGGTAAACCGCAATTGTCCGCGCCGGAATCCTGTTTTGAACTTGTCCGCGGTCGAGGACGAGCACCCAGTCGTTTCCTCTGCCCTGTTCCCCAGGACGGATCGAGCGTCTGCTTGCCTGCTTTAACCTGACGCGCCGGATGAGTGACGCCGGTGCGCGGGTCGAACCAACGCGACCGCAAGTTCCGCGATCAGAAGCGCGCCGTATCCAGCGTGAACGAATGGCCGAGGCTGCTGTAGACGAAGGCCCAGCGATGGTTCTTGTCTCCCGTGCCCAAAACGTAACTGTCCCCGGCACCCCCCGGTTTCACGGCGGTGGCGATAAAGCTGTCGTCCGGTATTTGGACGGCGCCGGGAGCCTCCAATGCGCCGCGCCAGTCTTTGCCGCCAACGAATCCGTCATCTTTACGGCCAAGTAGGCGAACTCCCCGGCTAGCCGGATGTAGGTGATATCGGCGGCCCGCAAGGGGCGGCAGACGCTCATGCGCATCACACCCGGACATGGGGCGATCGAAACCGGCGGGATCCTCTGGGGCCGGCGATCGCGCGGACGCCGGTTTGCACGGAGGCGCTTTATCTGATGGCGCGGCGTTGCATTCGACCCGCTGGGATACTGGCGGTTTGAATGGAAGTGCAACGCCAAGAACCATCCTTCACGCCGCGCGGCGTTGCGATTCGGCTTTCAGTACGAAGGCCTGTTTCGCCAGCACATGGTGTTGAAGGGCGCCAATCGCGACACGGCCCGGTTTGCGATGACCGGCGGCGGCTGGCCGCGATTGAAGACAGTCTACGGAGCGTGGCTCGATCCGGCGAATTTCGATGAGCGCGGGCAGCAACGGGCGAAGCTGGTTACACTTCGCTGAGTTTCACGGTGCGGTGTTCGGCGGCCGAACGGTAGGCGGCAAACAGTGCTTCGAGCACACGGACGCCGTCGGCCACGGTTACCTCCGCGGCGCGCTGGCGTTCCAGCGTGTCAATGAAGGCAGATTGGTCTGACTGGGCGGGCGGCGGGGGCATGAACCAGATGGGACCGCCCGATTTACGCTGATCCGAACTGGCCCAGAACGCCGCGGGATCGGCGGGATTGGGTGGCGGCGACTGCCATTGGGGCTGGCGGTCTGTGCAAATTTCGCCGCGGCCCTGATAGGCATCGGCAAAGATGCTGCCTTTTGTTCCAAACAGTTTGACCCGATTATGTCCTGGCCCGCCGTGGCTGCGCCAGCCGGTGCGTCCGGCGGAAATCGTCGCGGTGAGGCCACCCTCCATGGTGAGCGACAGGACACCGAAGTCTTCAAAGCCCCGGCGCGCGTTGGCTGCGAGGAAATAATTGCCCGTGATCGCGCGCACCGTGAGGAACGCACGGCGGCCGCTGAGCCAGCGCACGAGGGCGAGCGAGTAGACTGCGATATTGAACATTTCGCGTTTGGCATCGGGCACGAGGAACAGGTCTGGCCGCGCGGCCTCCTGGCGCGGCGCAAGCGGCAGGCCGTCCGCGGAGGCGTAGCCCTTGGCAAAGTAGAGGTCCTGATGGAAGGCGCGCAACTCTCCCAGCGGCGCGGCGGCGCGGCGCAGGCGCTTTGAAAAAGGCGTGGTGACCTGGGTGAACATCTGGGTGCGCAGGTTCTTCTGCCGCACCACCGTCTCCAGGGCGCGAGCTTCGGCGAGGCTGCCGGCGAGGGGCTTGTCCATGTAGAGATGCTTCCCCGCTTCGGCGCAGCGCAGCGTAACGCGGCCCTGGCGGTCATGCTCGGTGCAGATGGAGGCGAGGTCGACGCCGGGCCGCGCGAGGGCGTCGTTGAGATCCTCGATATACGGGATTTGCAACTCGGCAGCGAGCGAGCGGTTAAGCTGCGCGCGCCGGGCGTCCACGCCGCGTTCGTCGGTGACGGCGATGAGCCGGCAGCGCGGATCGGCTTGGAAGCCGCGCGCGTAGTTCTCCTGATGCGTCATGCCGCCGGTAACGACCAACACTCCGTAGCTCATTTCGCCAGCCACTCCGGTTCAGGAAAATCGTCAAAACGCACGGTGCCATGCTGGCCCACGATGAGGATCTGCGTTTGCGGCTCGACGTTCAGGGCAAGTTCACTGGAGACCATTGCGGTTTGCCCTCGTTCGAATTCGAGCAGCACCTGCAGGCCGCCGCCACGCATTGCGTCGCGCCGCGCGGGCTTGGCGTTCACCCATCGGCCCGCCATCGCGCAGCCGGCCTCGGAGATGGCTTCGAGGCGACCGGCGTCGGTTGTCCATTGCAGATGCGCGCGGACAAATACGACTGGCGCTACTTCGGCGAGGCGCGCGGCTACGGACTGTTCGAGCCACGTCAGGTAGGCGTTCATTCAGCTCTCCACGCTCTGCGTTACGCCGGTTGCCGCGGCCTGATAGCCGGCGAACACCACGCGCAACACCCGCAGCGACTCGGCGGGCGAAAGAATTGGCGGTTCCAGGCCAGCGGCGGCGCGGGCGGCGTGTTGCACAAATGCCGTGTAGAGCGAGGGCGCGCCGGCCGGGGCTTGGTACCGTTGCAGGCCCTTCCCGGCGGACCACACCAGCGACGGGGCATCGTCGTTGCGGAACTCCAGCCAACCGTTCGCACCCCAGATCTTGATCGATAGTTGCTTGCCGCGATCGATGTAGTAGCCCGAGGTGAGATTGCCGAAAGAGCCGTTGGCAAAGCGCAGGGTGAGCGCTGCCGAGTCTTCCGTATCGATGGGCTGACCGCCGACGTTGCCCGCAAATCCCGCGACTTGCGTGATGGGTGAGCCGGTGATGTACATGGCGAGATCGAGCCAGTGAATGCCGAGCCAGATGAGATGGCCGCCGCCGGATCGAGCGCGTTGCGCGGTCCAGGTTTGATGGTAGGCGGGGCGCGTGAGACGCGCCTGATCGGCGATGATCTGCAGGTCCACGCCGTAGACGCGTCCGATCAGGCCGGACTGCACGATGCGCCGCGCTTCGATCTGGTAGGGGTCTTTGCGATTTGCCAGCGCCAGCATCAGATTGCGCCGGCCCGCTTCCGCCTGCGCCGCCAACGGCGCAAAGTCCGCGGCGCGAACGCAGGCGGGTTTTTCCGCCATCACGTGGCAGCCGGCTTTCAGCGCGGCGGCAATCGCCGGCGGCGCGAGTTTCGCTTCCATGGTGATGAGCGCGAACGTAGGCTTGCGTGCGGCAAACAGCGCGGCGGGCGTGGTGTACGCCGTGAGAAACTTTGCGCCGGCGCCCTTGCGCACCGCGGCCTCGGTCTTGCCGGATGGATCGCACAGCGACACGGCGCCGATTTCCGGCGTCTGCGCGATGGCTTCGATGTAGGCGCTCAAGTGCGGCCCTTCGGCGTGCGTAATAAGTGCGGCCTCGAGCGGCCGCGGCGTAGTAGCGGCGTTGGCGGAGGCTGCGGAAAGCGCAGTGGCGGCGAAGGTGCGGCGATCAAGCATGGCGTGTGTCTCCTGGCGTGGACCAATGCGAACGATACCTGCGGCGGAGGAGCGCCGCGGCCTCGGCGTCACCCGGAATCGTTTCCAGTTTCGGATCGAAGCGAATATTGCGGCCAGTGCGCGCGACGATGTTGCCGAGATGGGCGAGCGCGCTGGCCCAGTGGCCTTCCTCAATGTCGACGCGCGGGCGCTGGCGCGAACGCATTGCATCGAGGAAGTTGCGGGCGTGCGGCGTATCGATGGATGAAGGGCCATGTTCGGCGGAGTGAACTTCCACGCCCTTGCTGTCGAGCACGCGGAAGCCCCAATTGCGGCCGCCGAACTTGCCGTACTGCGCGACCGCGCGGTCACCGTACACCGCGACGCCGTTGTCGCAGCCTTCGAGTCCATAGGGATTCCAGAGACGCTGCTCATAGTGAATGAGGCGCCCGCCGTCGAACTCGTAGGTGAGGTTCATCGTGTCGGGCGTTTGCTGATCGTCGTCGAAGTACAGCTTGCGCCCGAAGCCAGAAACGGCGATTGGAAGCTGGACGCCGAGCGCGCGGCGCGCGATGTCAATCCGATGTACGCCGTCATTGGCGATGTCGCCAGCGCCGTAGTGCCAGTGCCAATTCACCGTGGAGTGGAAACGGTTCCGGTTGAAGGGGAGTTTGGGGAGCGGGCCGGTCCACGTGTCGTAGTCGATGCCCGCGGGCACGGGCTCATCGGCGCGCTTGCCGATGTTGCGGCGCAGTTGCGCGTTCCATACCTTGGCCATCAGCACGCGGCCGAGTTGGCCGGACTGCACGTAGTTTTGAAAAGCCTGCGTCACTTCAAGACTGGGAAGTTGCGAACCAACCTGCACGATGCGCTGGTGGCGGCGAGCGGCTTCCACCATTAGGCGGCCTTCGCGCACATTGTGCGAGATGGGTTTTTCAACGTAGACGTCTTTGCCTGCGGCACACGCGAGAATCGTGCCGGGCGCGTGCCAGTGGATCGGCGTGCCCATGACGATGGCGTCAACGCGTTTGTCGTCGAGGCAGCGGCGGATGTCAGACACCAGCGGCGGCCGCTGGCGGCCGGAGGCCTCGATGGTTTTGCAGGCAGCTTCGACGACGGTCTCGTCCACATCGCAGACGTAGACCACGTCGACGTCAGGTTGTGCGCAGAATGCTTCGGTGAGATTGCGTCCGCGTCCGCGCACACCCATCAGCGCGACGGCGATGCGATCTGTGGGCGCAGAGCGTGCGGTTGCAGCTGTGAGCGCAGCGGGAAGAAAGTAGCGGCGGTGCATATAGCGGCGGTGCCTAACGACAGATTGTGTCACATGAAGTCAACGGCGGTGTCAAGGCAAAGTAGAAATGTCCCCTTTTGTCTGGGCGGTTGAAATGGGCATGGTAGTCTTGGCCTGCCGGTGAAGCGGAGACGGGCAATGCTGGCGAGAATCCCGATCAAGGAACGGAAGGCCGGAACTCATCCCCAACGATGGGCGGGACATGTTGCTCCCGGCGTGTTCTCCGACCTGCCCTTGGGCCTGGCCAACGGGAGGCAGTGCCCCGGCCCAGGGTGAAAGCCATATCGGACCGATAGCTTCCGTCTTGCCTCAACAACGCAGTTCGTAGTCCGGGGCTTAAGAACTTTGGCTCCCGCTGGTGGACGCTTTTCGAACTTTCTGCCTGGCTCCGGGTGTGGCAGGGCGACTGTTGTTTGAGCAGGCGCGAGGGGTTGCGATGCGGTGAGCGCAGGGCGTCTTGATCGTCAATAGTCGTAGACTCGTTGTGAGGCCCATCGACCGGAATGACGCGCCAAGACATTCTCAATTCCATCAAACGGTATTCTGAAAAGCACGGCCGAGTGCCCGGCAAGCTTGCGCTTCTGAGCGAAATGGGGATCAAGGAGTCGGACTGGCGCGGTAAGTACTGGGCGCGGTTGTCGGATGCCGTAAGAGAAGCGGGCTTTACGCCGAACCAGCTTCAGGAGGCCTACGACAAAGAAGAGGTCATTGAGAAGGTGATCGAGCTTGCTCGCCGGATAGGCCGATTCCCTGTCACAGCGGAGATTCGACTCGAAGCACGGAATTCCGAATTTCCGAGCGACAAGACGGTCGACAAGCATCTTGGCTCGAAAGCGGAACGATGCCGCGAAATCGCTGACTACTGTCGAGCGCGGTCCGGATACGAGGATGTGATCCAGATGTGCGAGCTGGCAATCCCCAACAACGGCGCGGCCGCAACACATGGGGCGGATGCTTCCGAAGAGACGGACCTGGTTCTTGGCTATGTGTACTTACTCAAGATGGGCAAAGCCTACAAGATTGGACACAGCAATTCTCCCGGGCGCAGGGCGTACGAGATCGGAACGAAAGGCCCCAGTCGAGTCGACAAGGTCCATGAGATATCAACCGACGATCCTCGTGGTATTGAGGAATACTGGCACAAGCGGTTCGACCAGAAACGGCTGGAGGGCGAATGGTTCGCTCTCGACGCGCAAGACGTCAAGGCGTTTCGTCGCCGCAAGTTTATGTAGTTGGCTATCGGCCCCTCCCTTTGCCCAGATCCTTTTCCCGGCCCGGCAGGGCGGCGCGGTTGTGCTCGGCCTTTGGTTCATTCACTTCACGAGGATTTGCGACGGCCCTGTGATAGCGACCGAGCCAACCTCCGTACTCGATCTCAGTTGGAACAATGCCGGGCTGGATCAACAGACATGCCGCCTGCCGTAGGTGACCTGAATGAAGGTAGGTCTCTGCGTCGCCGTGATCCTCGATCCTGAGTTGACTGCCCATGCGTTCGAACGAGACGAAGTGATTCGGCTTGAGATGCCCGTCAGCGAGTAGCCTCTGCATGGCGGGCGTGTGCTGAATAAAGTGGACATTCCAGTCAGTGCCTTCGAGGATCATCTGCGGCTTTCCGGTCATATCGTCGTGAACGTGGGCCAGGACGCGGCCTTCGAGGGACTCGATGTCTTCGAGGCGCGTGGCGACGGTCGGAAGGCGCGGGTCGGACATCAGCATGCCGTACTGCCGGAGCATTTTCTGGCGGTCGCCGGCTTGCTGCATGGTCTTCAGAACTTGAAGGAAGTCGCGGCGGACGATCCAGCCGTTCTCGTTGGGCTTGGCCAAGCCTATCTTGGCGAGCACGCCGAGCCGCGCGGAGAGCAACTGGCCCAAGCCATTGAGCGGGCCGTAGAGCGGATAGACCAGATCCGCGTCCTGGTTTCGCTGAGACCGCTTATCGATGTAGCAGTCAAGCGATGTCGGACGGGCCAGGCCCACTTCGCGCCGTTGCGCCTGGGCGATGTCTTCGGAGGTCCGGTAGCCGAGGGCGCGGGTACAAAGTCTCTCGGCCTCCTCGCGCATGCCCGACCGAATGAGATTCTTGTCGAGGCGCAACTCCTGCCCGGCGGCGAGTCCACGCTGGGCGACATGAACATGCGGGTGCTCAGTGTTGTTGTGAACCACTGCTACCCATTCCAGGGGCGCGCCGATACGCTCTTCCAGCCGCGCCATGAAGTCGCGCGTGAACTGGCGGAGGTCGAGACGCTCGCCGAACTCCGGCGAGAGGATCAACTTGAACAGGCGCGGGTCCCGCGATGATTGCCATTCGCCCAGCCGCTCCGAAAGGCCAGGCTCTGCGGACTCCGTGCCGAACGGCCGATTCTCACCAATGGCGGAATCCCTTTCCAGATAGCGGCCATGCGCGCGCCATTGGCCCTTGGTCTTGTTCGGCGAATACGACACTCGCACGGCGCACCGCTGACTGGCAAGCTTCGGCGGCCCTCCGCTGCGACGGGCCGAACCGCCGCCCGCCCGTTTCGCCGTCGCGCGGAAAAGCTGCATTAGGCGGACGAATGCGCCGGGCACCTTGTCGTTGGTCCGATCCTGGCGCGGCCTCCGCGGGCGTAACCGGAATTCGCGGGTGTCTTCAGCTTCCGACATTGCGCTCCAACTCCCGCAGTGTCGCTGGTCCCTGCGTCCGCATGGTCTGGGCGACAACCAGTAGCAGCCGTTCATAGCGGCGCTTGGCGTTCGCCGTCGCCTGCTCCGTCATCTGTGGCGGCGGTTCGGGGACGCACGTGAAGAACGCTTTAGTCAATGCGTCCACCAGCGACCACGTCGCCATGTGCTGGATGCGCAGTTGATGGATCTCGCGGCTCAGCCGGTCGATAGTCGCAATGGTCTTGTGCTCCATGTCGTCAAGCTGCCGTCCGGTGGACTGGCCATCCGCCTCGCGCATCAGGATGTGCCGCACATAGGCTGAGACGGTGGCGAAACCCGCTTTGGTTGCAGCCTCCGTCAACCGCGCTTTGAGCGGCGCTTCGAGCCGCAAATTGAAGCGTTCCGAGCCCTTCGGAGTGGTCTTCCGGCTGGATGACATATGGCACCGCCTAGACGGTATCTGGTTCACAGCTTAAACCGTTTCCGTGCAAGCTTCAAGAGAAATCCGCAAGCCGCCCCGTATGACGACTCCTTTATGTTCCACTACCCTCCGCTGCAACCCACGCAAACCCACGCCTCTTCGAGGCTCGGCACCGCCATGGGTCCAATCAGGTATTGCTCGGGCATCGCTGTGGCATGATTCCGGAACGTTGCTGGAGCCGCCTGGGCACCTTTGCGGCATCGTCGCGGCAACAGTGACTTCGAGTGCCGCTGAGTGACTGTGAATGCCAACGAGTGGGGTGGAATGCCGCTTCCTGTCCTGCCGATCATGTCGTACCATCTAAGTGGTATGGCAAAGGAACGTCCAAACAAAGACAAGCCCAAGTTCGTCGCCGTGGTTCCGGTCGGTCAGAAGTCCGTGAAAGCCAAGCCGGGAAACTCCACGGACCCTGAGGATCGCGTGCGCTTGGCGTATCGAATGTTGTTTACCCTCGACGATGCTTTGCGAACGCTGATGAAGCGTCGCGGCGAGTTGAGCATGTACGTGCTCGAAGCGCTCGACGCGGCGGACTTCCTCAAGATGCCGCTCGTGGACATCAGCCTGGAGAAGAAGGCTCCCGAGGTCAACATGTTCATGCCGACGGCGGTTTACCAGAAGATCCGCGCCGTCGCCGAAAAGCGTGACGTCTCGCTGAACGTAATCGTGAACTCCGCCATGGCGCAGTGGCTGTCGAAACGGGGGCTGGTCGGGATCCGTTCGCTTTAGTCAATACATCATAATCGTAGTGTTGATACAATGATTCCAGAATGGTCATCGAACGGCGACTTGCCGCCCGGCATACATTTCGCGACCTGGGCCCAGATCGAGGAGCGCTTCTCGTTCAATTCTCGGCGCGCACGCTTGCTGGCCGGATTCCGCGAAGCCTGCGAAGTGCTGCGGAAAGCGGGATGCCGGTTGGTCTACCTGGATGGAAGCTTCGTCACCACCAAGGGGCATCCGGGAGACTTCGACGCCTGCTGGGACATTCAACATGTGGACGAAGATGCGCTCGATACGGTCTTCTGGGATTTCTCGCAAGGCCGCGCGGCGCAGAAACGGCGATTCCTCGGCGAGTTCTTTCCGGCGCAGTTGCCCGAGGGCGCGACCGGACGGGCGTTCGTCGAGTTCTTCCAGGTGAACAAGCTGACCGGCGAGCCAAAGGGCATTGTGGCGATTCGGTTGAGAGGGAATAGGAAGCGATGATCAAGAACGAGAAGCAGTACCGGATCACGAAGGCGCAAGCCCGGCGTTTCGAGGACGCCCTCACCGAACTCGCCCGTCAGGAGCGCCCATCGAATATTACGCCTCGGCTTTGGCAGGCCCAACGCGACGCCGCCGAGAGCCAGTTGCAGGAACTGCAAGAACAGGTCGCCGCCTATGAGCGCCTCCACATGGGCAAGAGCAAGGAACTCGTCCTCGAGGCCGTTGAGGACTTGCCGAAGACCCTGATCCGCGCCCGCATTGCGTCGGGAATGACGCAGGAAGTCCTGGCTCACCGGCTCGGCGTCAAGACACAGCAGATTCAACGCTACGAGGCGACAGAATACGAGAGTGCCAGTTTCGCACGTGTCCTCAAAGTCGTTCAGGCGCTGGGATTGAGGATGCCGAAGCCGGCGCGGCTGGTTCGAAACAGGTAAGCGGCTACTCGGCTTCTTCTGAATACTCGTCCAAAACCGTGTCTGATGTATGACCCAGATGCGGCAGTCCGGCGATCTGCCGCAAGCCGTCATAGGAAATGTAGGTGCAACTCTCCGCGAGGGGCCCCCTCTCAAGCAGCGAGAAGACGGGGCGCCTGATTTCCTGAAACACCTTTTCGCGCTTGGCCTCCGGTGCGACGATGTGAAGCTTGATGTCCATGTTAGGTTGAAGCGCCAAGAGATCGGCCATGCGCAGGATTCCGGAATAGACCGACGTCGTGTGTTCAACCTCGAAAGCCCTCACAATCGATCTACGTCGCAACCAAAGGACATCGATCTGTTCGATCGTTCTCAACGTGGTGTCGTCGTAGTTCAGAGGCAATCGATCAAGCAGCGTGCCTTCTTCGCACCTCCACTCGCGTAGGACAGGACCTCGATCGGCCTTGGGGATCCAGATGGACATGCCCATCTGCTCGCCGATTGCGGCGATTAGCGCCTGCACCTTAATCGACTCGCGCACTTCGACAGGTGAGGCCGCCTCCAGATCTTGGCTGCCAGTGTCATCGGGCACCGATACACTGTGTCCTTTCGGCAAGCCTGCGTGACTGCGGAATCGCCTTATAGATAGGTTCAAGGAGTCGCGTGGAGGCGACTGAAATGAACCGAAAAGAGACGGGATCGATCGCGGAGCCAATCGTGCAGTTGC